>CABUQY010000043.1 GCA_902493915.1 uncultured Collinsella sp. | reverse complement strand
TTGTCGCCGTATCGTCGAGTCCCACAAGGGCGAGGAAGACATCGTCAATATGATTTGCGCGCAAAACGGGCGTCCCTGCTTTGACTACCATGTCGGTCGTGGCCCGGGTGCATGCGTCGGCGCGATTTCTCCTACGGACTATGCCAAGAACGTCAAGCGTGTCGAACGCTTTTTGTCGGGCCATCGCAAGGATGTCGTCGATGAGCTGACCTCCGAGATGACGGATGCCGCCGAGGCGCTCGACTTTGAGCGCGCGGCACGCGTCAAACGTCGTTTGGAGGTCATCAGGGGTCTGGACGATCGCCAACAGGTTGTTTTTCCATCGAGCGTCGATATCGATGTCATCGGCTTCTATCGCGAGGAGACCATCTCTGCCGCTTGCGTCTTCGTCGTTCGCGAGGGCCGAACAGTTCGCACCTGCGAGTTCATTCTCGACAAGGGTCTTGATGTTGACGAGGAAGAGCTCCAGTCGGGCTTTCTTAAGCGCTATTACGACGAGACGGCTGATATTCCAGCTGAGGTCAACCTTTCCGTCGAGCTTGAGGATGCGGAGGCGCTGGGGGAGTGGCTTGCAGGCAAGCGCGAGCGTTCCTGCCATCTCCATAGGCCGCAGCGTGGCGAAAAGCACCGTTTGCTCGATATGGCATCCAAAAATGCGCGCCATGCCCTCATGCGCTACATGATGCGAACGGGGTACGCTGACGACCGCACCAATCAAGCGCTCCTGGAGCTCGAAAGCGCGCTGGCGCTGCCAGCGCCGCCGATGCGTATCGAGTGCTTCGATATCTCGACGCTGCACGGAACCTTTACCGTCGCCTCGATGGTGGTGTTTACCAACGGGCGCGCCGACAAGAGCCAGTACCGTCGTTTTAAAATTCAGGCCGAATTGGACGAGGCAAACGACTTCGTGTCGATGTCCGAGGTTTTGGGACGACGCTATGCTCCCGAGCGCATGGCCGACGAGCGCTTTGGCTCGCGCCCCGATTTGCTCGTTGTCGATGGCGGTAAGCCGCAATTGACCGCTGCGATCAAGCAACTCGAGGCTCTTGGGCTCGATATACCAGTTTGTGGCTTGGCAAAGGCCGATGAGGAAGTTTTCGTGCCTTGGGACGAGACTCCCGTCGTGCTGCCGACCGGGTCCGCGTCGCTCTATCTAATTAAACAGGTACGCGATGAGTCGCACCGTTTTGCAATCACGTTCCATCGTGAGTTGCGCGATAAAGCCATGACGGTTTCGGTACTCGATGACGTTCCAGGCGTGGGACCCACCAGAAAACGTGCCCTTATGCGCCATTTTGGCTCGATGAAGCGTTTGCGCGCGGCGAGCGAGCAAGAGATCGCGGAAGTTCGCGGCATACCTGCCGATGTTGCCAAGGCGGTCCACGAGGCGCTCGTTGCATGGAATGCCGAGCGCGCCGAGGCGGCGGCTGGCCATTCCGATAGCTAAACACGGACCTAAACAACTGATATACATGATTGCGCGATTTTCAACCATTTATTTCGCCATGATTGCCTGCTGGTTTCGGGTTTTATTAACGCTAAAACGTTTGACTAACCCAAGCGAAAACCCTGCTATCCTGCGGGTTGACGAAGACTGATATCTCACCTCGCCGATACATACTGTCTGGCGAATCGTTTGTCAACGAATTCGGTGAACGGTAGTAAATACCGTTCAAGCGTATGTATGTATCGGTCGCCGAGCGCGGCACCTCAGTTAGGTTCGTCGGTAGGTAAGGTATATATCGTCCGCAAGTTGCGCGGGGGCAAGTCTAGGTGCTCCCGAGTAAGATTCTCTATTGATAGGAGAAGACATGGCCATCATCAACAAGGGTATGTCCAGGCGTTCGTTCCTCGGCCTCACCGGCAGCGTCGCTGCTGTCGCAGGGCTTGGTCTCACCGGCTGCGGTGGCAGCTCTAGCGACGAGGGTTCCGCTTCCGGTTCCACCGATTCCGCCAACCGTGGCGGCGGCGTGATCACCGCTGGTTCCGCTTACGCTCCGTCCAGCTTCGATCCCGCCAGCACCGGCTCCGCCGTGGGCCTGGGTGCTAACTGGCACGTCGTCGAGGGCCTCTACGGCATCGATTACCACGACTACAGCACCTTCAACGAGCTCGCCACCGACGATCCCAAGTCTGTGGACGACACCACTTTCGAGGTCACCATCCGCAAGGGCGCCAAGTTCTCCGATGGCACCGAGGTCACCGCTGACGATGTCGTTGCCTCCTACACCGCTTGTGCCGCTTCCGCTACCTATGCTCCGTTCTTCCAGCCCTTCGAGTCCATCGAGGCCAAGGACGCCAGCACCGTGACGGTCAAGACCAAGGTCCCCAACTTCTCCCTGCTCAAGGATCGTCTGGCCATCGTCCGCGTTACCCCGGCCACCCAGACCGAGGAGGATCGCGCCAAGCAGCCGATCGGCTCCGGCCCCTGGATGTACGACTCTATCTCCGATACCGAGATCACCCTGGTTCCCAACCCCGAGTACAACGGTGAGTATGCTGCCGAGGATAAGAAGATCCAGTACAGCATCCTGACCGACCCCACCGCTCGCGTTACCGCTCAGCAGGAGGGCTCCACGCTCGTTATGGAGCTCGTTACCGCTGACGCCGTCGACCAGCTCGAGAGCGCCGGCTGCAAGATCGATAACGTTCAGGGTTTCGGCACCCGCTTCATCATGTTCAACGTCGCCAAGGAGCCTTGGAACAACGTCAAGGTCCGTCAGGCTGTCATGTATGCGCTCGACACCGAGAAGATGGTCAGCAACACCTTCGCCGGCCTTGCCACCGCTGCCAGCTGCTACCTGCCCAAGAGCTTCACCAACTATCATGAGGCTTCCACGGTGTACAAGACCGACGCCAAGAAGGCTAAGAAGCTCATCGAGGAGTCTGGCATCACCCCGGGTGCCATCACCCTGCGCACCACCGACAACGAGCAGATTAAGGGCATGGCCGCCCAGGTCAAGAACGACCTCGACGCTCTCGGCTTCGATGTGACCATCCAGACCGATACCTCGCCGGCCACCTACGCTGCCATCGACGGCGGCGAGGCCTACGATATCCTCCTTGCCCCTGGCGATCCTTCCTGCTTCGGCGCCGACCCCGACCTGCTGCTCAACTGGTGGTACGGCGACAACGTCTGGATGCAGACCCGTTGCCCGTGGAAGGAGTCCGCTGAGTGGCAGAAGCTCCACGGCCTCATGGATGAGGCTCTTGCCGCCGAGGGCGACGAGCAGCAGAAGAAGTGGAACGAGTGCTTCGACATCATTGCCGACAACGCCGTTCTGTACCCCGTTGTCCATGTCAAGACCGTCTCCGCTTTCTGGGACGATCCGTCCACTGCGCCCAACGGCGAGGCCCTCGATGGCTTCAAGGGCATCGGCACGACGAGCATGTCCTTCAGGGGCGTCGCGACCGTCAAGGCGTAAGACTCGCTTGAGTCTGTATGCAGGATGTCGGTCGTTGGGACCGTATCCTCATAGTTGAAACAAAGACCCGGGCGGCAACGATGTCGCTCGGGTCTTGTAATGAGTATCCGTACTCATATACCAGTTGGTCCTACCGACAAAAGAAAGGGGAGAGAACGTGAACAACTTGCTACGTTTGATTGGAAGGCGTCTTGTGGCGCTGCCGATCATGGCATTGGGCGTCACCGTCCTGGTGTTCTTCCTTATGTCGTTCTCCAAGACCGACCCCGCCTACACGGCGTTGGGTGACGGTGCCTCGCCCGAGGCGGTTGCCGAGTACCATGAGAAGTATGGTCTGGACGACCCCTGGCCCGTGCGCTACGTGCGCTATATGGGCGATTTGATCCATGGCGACATGGGCACCTATGGTGCTGCTCGCAACTCCGTTGCCAAGCGCATCTCCACGGCCCTGCCCGTCACGATGCAGCTGACCTTCATCGGTCTTGCCATCGGTGCGGTCGTTTCGTTTTTGCTCGGCGTCATCGCGGCACTGTATCGCGACAAATGGCCGGACCAAGTGATCCGCGTCTTTTCCATCGCCGGCTTGGCAACCCCGTCGTTCTGGCTTGCCGTTCTGTTGATCCTGCTGTTCTCTTCCTACCTTAAGGTGCTCCCGGCATCGGGTGCTCTGCCTCACTTCACCACGAATCCGGTTGGCTATCTGGGACGTATGATCATGCCCGCTATCGCCTTGGCATTTCCGCTGACGGGCCAGATGACTCGTATCGTGCGTACCGCCATGGTTGAGGAGCTCGACAAGGATTATGTCCGTATGGCTCGCGGCGCCGGCGTTCCCGAGAAGGTCGTCGTCGGCATCAACGTTCTTCGCAATGCGCTGATCACCCCGGTCACCACCCTCGGTCTTAAGATCGGTTACCTCATGGGCGGCGCCGTCGTCATCGAGGTTATCTTCAACCTCCCCGGCATGGGCACCGCGATTCTGCAGGGCGTTCAGGGCAACGAGGCGAACCTGGTTCAGGGCGTCGTTATCGTCGTTGCTCTTGCCTTCATCATCATCAACATCGTGGTTGACATGCTCTACCTGCTCATCAACCCGCGCATCAGGACGGTGTAGATTATGGTAAAGATTCGAGAGAAGCAAACCGAGCAGCTCGAGAAGGCTGCCTCCAAGGGGCTCAAGCTCGGTGGCTGGAAGAAGATGACGCTGTCTTCTAAGATTGCCGCCGTCGTGCTGGTGTTGGTCGCCCTGACCGCGATTCTGGCGCCCCTTCTTGCCCCCTATAGCCCGGTCGAGATCTTTACGGCTCGCCAGGCTCCCGGCAACGGATTTATCTTCGGTACCGACGATAAGGGTCGCGACATTCTGTCGCGTATGCTCTACGGTGGTCGTTACTCGCTGATTATCGGCTTTGGCGCCACTGCCATGGCTCTGGTCTGCGGCTCGGTCGTGGGCGCCCTTGCAGCGGTTTCGCGCAAGGCCGTCTCCGAGACGATCATGCGTATCCTGGACATCATCATGTCCATCCCGGGCATCGCCCTCGCGGCCGTCTTCGTCTCCATCCTGGGCAACTCCGTGCCGTCGATCATCTTCGCCATCGGCTTTATGTACACTCCGCAGATTGCCCGTATCGTGCGCGCCAACATCGTGTCCGAGTACGGCGAGGACTATGTCCGCGCGGTCATCGTTTCCGGCGCCAAGGCTCCGTGGATTTTGATCAAGCATGTTCTGCGTAACTGCATCGCCCCGATCATGGTCTTCACCGTTACCCTGGTCGCCGACGCCATCATCTTCGAGGCCTCGCTGACCTTCATCGGCGCTGGTATTCAGGAGCCCACCGCTACCTGGGGCAACATCCTCGCCGACGCCCGCGGCGGCGTGCTCGCCGGCCGTTGGTGGCAGGCGCTGTTCCCGGGCCTGGCCATCATGATCACCTGCCTGGCGCTCAACATCCTCTCCGAGGGCATTACCGACGCCATGGCCGCTGCTCCCTCCGCCGCCCTGGATCCGACCGATTCCTCCAAGCGTCGCGAGGCCGACCTGCTGGTCTCCGACCCCGTTCGCGCCTACAAGGAGCAGGCCCAGTCCCTCTCCGCTCGCCTTGGCGCCCTGCGCGATGTCGAGCTCAAGCGTGACGATCGCCATGTGCCCGACGAGTCTGTCGAACCGATTCTCTCGGTCCGTGACTTCTGTATTCAGTTTGAGCATCACGGTGATATCAACGTTGTCGACCATGTCAACTTTGACGTCCGTCCTGGTCAGACCATGGGCCTGGTAGGCGAGTCCGGCTGCGGTAAGTCCATCACCACGCTGGCCATCATGGGCCTGACCGACGATGACGAGCATCTTTCCGGCGAGGTTCTCTGGGAGGGCCGCGACCTGCTCAAGATGAGCAAGAAGGAGTGGTTCGGCCTGCGCGGTACCGATATCGCCATGGTCTACCAGGACGCCCTGTCCTCGCTCAACCCCTCTATGCTCATTTCCGCCCAGATGAAGCAGCTCACCAAGCGCGGCGGCACCCGCAGCGCCGAGGAGCTCCTGGAGCTCGTCGGTCTCGATCCCAAGCGCACGCTCGAGAGCTATCCGCACGAGCTTTCCGGTGGACAGCGTCAGCGTGTCCTGATTGCTATGGCTCTTACCCGCGACCCCAAGCTGGTCATCTGCGACGAGCCCACGACCGCTCTGGACGTTACCGTCCAGAAGCAGGTCATCAAGCTGCTCAACGATCTTCAGGCCAAGCTCGGCTTTGCCATGATCTTCGTTTCGCACGACCTGGCGCTGGTCGCCGAGGTCGCCCACAACATCACGGTTATGTACGCTGGTCAGGTTATCGAGCAGGCGCCCACCAAGGAGCTGCTCACCAATCCGATTCACGAGTACACCCGCGGTCTTCTGGGCTCCGTTCTGTCCATCGAGAGCGGTTCGGGCCGCCTGCACCAGGTGCCCGGCGCCGTTCCGAGTCCGCGCGATTTCCCCAAGGGCGATCGCTTCGCGCCCCGCTCGAGCCATCCGCGTATTGGCCTGGACACCCGTCCGGTCTTCAAGCGCGTGCCCGGCACCGAGCACTTCTATTCCGAGCTCCCCGACGAGGTGCTCAAGGCAAATGGTTTGACCCCTCACGCGGAGGTGATGTAGATGAGCGAGACCGCAGTCAACGGCGTCGAGCCGATCATCTTCCTTGATGACGTCCACGTCACCTTTAGGACCCGTACCGGCTCGATTCTGCACCCCAACCTGGTTCACGCCGTCCAGGGTGTAACGATTAAGCTCATGCCCGGTCAGACGATCGGCATCGTCGGCGAGTCCGGTTGCGGTAAGTCCACCACCGCTAACGTCATGTGCGGCCTGCAGGCCCCCACGAGCGGCAAGGTCTACTTTAAGGGCAAGGACGTTACCAAACGTACCGCCGAGGACCGTCGCCACATGGGTCGCGTCATCTCGGTCGTGTTCCAGAACCCGGCCACGGCGCTCAACCCCCGCATGGTCGTTCGCGAGCAGCTGCTCGACCCCATGCGCGTCCACAACCTGGGTACCGAGGCCGAGCAGGAGAAGCGCGTCAAGGAACTCTTGGAGCTCACCGGTCTGCCCAGCTCCGCCGCCGAGGTTCTTCCCGGCCAGCTTTCGGGCGGCCAGCGCCAGCGCGTCGCAATTGCCCGTGCCCTGTCGCTGAACCCCGATGCCATCATCGCCGACGAGCCCACCTCGGCTCTGGATGTTTCGGTCCGCGCGCAGATTCTCAACCTGCTGACCGACCTTAAGAAGGAGCTCGGCCTGGCCATGGTGTTCATCAGCCATGACATCCAGACGGTCCGCTATATCTCTGACGACATCATCGTTATGAATGGTGGCAAGATCGTCGAGCAGGGCGAGGCCAAGCAGGTCTTCCAGCACCCCCAGGACCCCTACACCAAGATGCTGCTCGGCGCTGCGCCGTCGCTGCTGCATCCCAAGCTCGGCGAGTAGCCTCGCTTTCCCTCCCGTGCGCCCGGTTCCCTTGCCGGGCGCACCTCCGTTGCGATTTCGAAAGGTTGGGTTCACGAGCCATGCCAAGCGCTCAGGAGCTACAACAGCAATTTGGTGGGTATCGGGGCGCCATGCCCCGTCCATCAGATTTCGATCTCTTTTGGAAGGATCGCATGGCCGAGGCCGACGCCGTCGGGCTTGACTATGCGATCGAGACGGCATCGGTCGCCGATGCCGTGACCTGCCAGCTTTTCGACCTCTGGTATACCGGCATGTGTGGCGCTCGCCTGCATGCCAAGTACCTTAAACCCGTCTCGGACGAGCCCGTGCCATTGGTACTTCAGTTCCATGGGTATCCGGGTGCAAGCCGCAGCTGGTTTGAGCAGGCGTCGTTTGCGGGCATGGGCATGGCACTCATCGCCCTCGACTGCCCCGGCCAAGGAGGTCCCTCCGAGGACATTGGTGGATTTGAGGGCACAACGGTTGCCGGTCATATCGTCGCCGGTATCGACGGCGACCCGGCCAACCTCTACTATGTCCGCTTGCACCAAGATATTCGCATCCTGTGCCGCATCGTTCGCGAGCTCGAGGGCATCGATCTTGCGCGTGTGTTTGTGAACGGCGCGTCGCAGGGCGGCGGTTTGGGCATTGCGACCTGTGCGCTTAACAGCGAGCTTATCAATCGTGCCGCCATCCTCTATCCCTTCCTGTCAGATTTCCGCCTAGTTTGGGATTTGGATGCCGACGACATTGCCTACGAGGGCCTGCGCTATTGGTCTCGCTGGTTTGACGAGGACTCGACTCGTATTGACGAAGCCTATGCCAAGCTGGCGTACTTCGATTCCAAGAACTTTGCCCCTATGGTCAAATGCCCCGTGCTGTTTGGCACCGGCACAGCCGATATCGTCTGTCCGCCAGCGACGCAGTTTGCGGTCTATAACAACCTGACCTGCGAAAAGCGTCATGAGTTCTTTGAAGGCTTTGGCCACGAGGAGATTCAGGATTTTGACGATCTGATCATTCCGTTTTTCTGCAAGGGAGGGGAGGCTCATGTCTAAGTGCGAGAGCAATGTTGACGAGCTGATTGTCCCCGGACTCGTGGGAATTCCTGGAACGGTTTCGTCAAGGCTCGCAGAATATCGGGACTGGCGCGGTGATGTCCAAGCAGGTGTTTCTGATTTAGAAACATGCGCTTCGAATCTTGAGATTCAAGGCCTGGCCATAACGGCGATTGACTTTGTTAACCCCTGCGCCCGTTACTCGGAGGTCTCCTTTGAGCTCGGTGACGATGCGATTCACGCTCGTTTGATCGAGCCTGTCGGTCGTGCCCGAGTATCTGAGCGCGTGCCGTTGTGCCTGATGTTCCACGACATCGATCGGCCTGTGCGCGGCTGGCATCACATGACCAGATTTGCTGCCATGGGGTATGCCGTCCTCGCGCTGGATGACGATGTTGCTGGTGCGGACGACCTGCGGCGGGGGATTTCTTCGCCCGCTTTTGTCGAGCGCGTCCGTTGGGGTTGCGCGCTGGCGAAGGTGGCGCGCAATCTGGATGGCATGGACCCCGACCGCATCTTTGCATGGGGCGAGGGTCTTGGCGGCGGAGTCGCGCTGGCGGTTTCTGCTCTGGACGAGCGGGGCCTCGCCTGCACAGCGGTTGCCAATCCGCTTCCTGACGGCCTCGAGGCGCTGTCGTCTCGGGTGCGCGGATTGGTGCTCATGGGCACATCGCTTATGGATACCGTGAGCGATCCCAAGGGCCAGTTTGCCGTATTCAACGGTCTTGAGTGTGACCGGAGACATATCATCTATGCAAAATACGCTCACGAGCGCATCAATGCGTTCGAAAATGAAGTCGTCGACTTTTTTAACCAAACGTTCTACTCGTGTTCTTTGGCCTAGACGGCCTGGACACTGCCAACAAGAGTGGGTGGCATAGGGCCGCCCGCCAGACAACTAAGGAGATTCTTGTGGCAACTCAGAAATTCACCGGCGTTATCCCTCCCGTCGTTGTTCCCGATACCGAAGATCACCAGCTCGACGTTGCCTCCTTTGAGCGCAGCATCAACCGCATGATCGATGCCGGCGTCGATGGCCTGTTCTTCTTGGGATCCTCGGGCGAGGTCGTCTTCTCCACCGACGAGCGCCGTCGCCAGATTATCGCCGAGGCCGTTCGTATCGTCGACCACCGTGTGCCTGTTCTGGTCGGCATCATCGATACCGAGACCGAGCGCATGATCGAGCACGGCAAGGTCGCCCAGGAGCTGGGCGCCGATGCCCTCGTCGCCACCTGCCCGTTCTATGCCCTGCAGGGCATGACCGAGGTCGAGGAGCACTTCCGTATCCTGCACGAGGAGCTCGACCTGCCCATCTTCGCCTATGACATTCCCGTCTGCGTTCACACCAAGCTCCCCTGGAAGCTCCTTGCCAAGCTCGGCGCCGAGGGCGTCCTTGCTGGCGTCAAGGATTCCTCGGGTGATGACATCTCGTTCCGCTACCTCGTTCAGGAGAACGAGAAGAACGGCCATCCGATGAGCATTCTCACCGGCCACGAGGTTGTTGTCGACGGCGCCTACCTCGGTGGCGCCGACGGTTCCGTCCCGGGTCTCGCCAACGTTGAGCCCGAGGGCTACGTGCGTCAGTGGAAGGCCGCTCAGGCTGGTGACTGGGCTACCGTCAAGGCCGAGCAGGATCGCCTCAATGAGATTTCGCACATCTGGGATGTCACCTCGGGCGTCCAGGGCTATGCCGGTGGCGTCGGCGCCTTCAAGACCGCTATGAACCTCATGGGTATCTTCGACAGCCCGACCATGCCGCGCCCGGTGAAGGCCATGACCGGCGAGAACGTCGAGGCGATTAAGAAGGTCCTCCAGGACAACGGTCTCCTTTAAAGCTTTTCCAGGCACCCGACCTCGCCGTTCAACCGTGCGGCCATGACCCATTAGGTCAATGGTCACACGGTTTCTCGGCGATTTCGGGCACCTGGAAAACCTTTACCGCGCTGTGACGGCTAGCCTGACGGCGCATTTCCTGTAGTTGTTTTTTATCTCCTAAGGAGAGCGACATGGAGAACAAGTACGTCTGCTCTGTCGATATCGGCGGAACTAAGATCGCGACTGCCATCATGGAGTACCCGGCTGACGGTAGTGTGCCCCATCCCGTTTTTGAGGCCGAGGTTCCTACCGAGGCCCAGGAGGGCGGCGAGGCCGTCTTCCAGCGTATCGAGGCGTCCATCAAGGCCGCTCTCGAGGCGAATCCCGATGTCGAGGTCCTTGGCGTCGGGATCGGTGCCGCCGGCGTCGTCGATCCCAAGACGGGCGCCATCGCGTATGCCAATGAGATCATGCCCGGCTGGTCCGGCATTCAGTTGGGGCCGCGTCTGCGCGAGGACCTCGGTCTTCCCGTTGCCGTCGTAGGCGACGTGCAGGCTCATGCTCTGGGCGAGGCTCACTGGGGCGTCGGCAAGGGCAAGTTCTCCGTCTTGTGTCTTGGCATCGGTACGGGCATCGGCGGCGCATATGTCGAGAACGGCCGCGTGATGCAGGGCTTCCATGGTGCTGCCGGCCATATGGGCCACATCGAGTGCTCGGCTGCCGCCGGCATTCCCTGCGCCTGCGGGCGTTCCGGCCATCTGGAGTCGGTTGCTTCGGGCACTTCCATTGGTCGAATGTACGATGAGCGTTTTGGCCGCGTCGACCCCAGCCGTCCTTCGGTCGGTCGCGATGTGAACGACCTGTGCCGTGCGGGCGACGCAAAGGCGACCGAGGTCATCCATGACGCCGGCTTTGCGCTGGGTGTCAGCTTGGGCTCGCTCGCTAACATCCTGGACCCTGAGGTCATCGTCCTTTCGGGCGGCGTGATCCACCAAGGTCCCGATTGGCGTTCACAGACGTGGAAGGATTCGGTGCACGAGGGCTATGCCAGCCAGGCGCTCGATCCGCTTCAGGACACGCCGATCCTCATCGGTTCGCTGGAGGGCGACGCGCCGCTCATCGGTGCCGCCGAGCATCTTCTTGCCTCGTTAAAGTAAACGTATCTGCTGTAGGAGCCTCCCGAGACAACACGCCTCGGGAGGCTGTTCTGAGAAAGGTTGCAGCCTTATGACCGTCGATCCTTTGATTCAATCCCTGAAGGGTAAACTCGTCGTGAGCGTTCAGGCGTATATGGGCGAGCCGCTTCGTACGCCCGAGACCATGGCTCAAATGTCTCGCGCTTGTGAGCTCGGCGGCGCCGCCGCCATTCGCTGCCAGGGCCTTGCCGACATTGCCGCCATTAAGGGTCGCTGTGAGGTTCCCGTCATCGGCCTGTGGAAGGATGGGCACGAGGGCGTTTACATCACGCCGACGCTGCGTCACGCTCGCGCCTGCGTTGCTGCCGGTGCCGATATCGTGGCGATCGACGCCACCGATCGCCCGCGCCCCGATGGCAAGACGGTCGAGGATACCTTCCGCCCGCTGCACGAGGAGGGTGTGCTCCTGATGGCCGACTGTGCCACCATCGAGGACATTCGTCGTGCTGTCGACATGGGCTTCGACCTGGTATCCACCACGCTTTCTCACGGCGTCGCCGCCATCGACTGCACCATGGCCGATGGCCCCGACCTGCCGCTCCTGCGTCAGGCGACCGAGGAATTCCCCGGCCTTCCCATCATTTGCGAGGGCCGCGTGCATACGCCCGAGGAGGCTCGCGCCGCGATCGATGCTGGCGCCTGGGCCGTTGTCGTCGGCACCGCCATCACACACCCCACGAGTATTACGAGTTGGTTCAAGGCTGCGCTTGAGGCGTAAGACAGGCCTCGTATCCGCTCGGGGCGGTATACTCAATATAGGCAATTGACCGCGCGGGATCCGGGTTGCTGGGTCCCGCGCTTGTTTTCAGGAGGCAGCACATGCAAAAGGGAGATGCCATGGATGCGGCGGAGCGCTCGGAGCGCATCCCCGATATCGTCATCATCACCGGAATGTCCGGATCGGGCCGCACACAGGCCATGCACGTGTTCGAGGACATGGGCTATTTTTGCATCGATAACCTGCCTCCGCGTCTCATCGCCCAGCTTGCCGAGCTCGTCGGCATCAATACGGGCGTGGGCAGGCATCTCGCCGTCACCTGTGACCTGCGCAGCCAGGGCTTGTTCGATGAGCTGCTCGATGCCGTTGCCGCACTCGAGGAGCGCGAGATGAGCTGTGACATCGTGTTTCTCGAGGCCTCTGACGAGGTGCTGATCCGTCGTTATAGCGAAAACCGCCGCCGCCATCCCATTGCCAAGCCGGGGGAGACTACGGCCGATGCGATTCAGCGCGAGCGCCTGCAGCTGCAGGGTGTGCGCGACCGAGCCGATATGATCATCGACACGAGCCGCCTGCGTACCTCTGCCCTGCGCAACAAATTGCGCATGGCGTTCTCCGAGTTGTCCGACCAGCAGCTCATGGACGTTCACGTGTTCTCGTTTGGCTTTAAGCACGGTATGCCCGTTGAGGCGGACATTATGATCGACGTTCGCTTCCTGCCCAATCCGTTCTACGATCCCGAGATGCGCACCATGACCGGTCTCGATAAGAAGGTCTCCGACTTTGTTCTGGACCATCCCAAGACCCAGGAGTTCTGGAAAGCTTGGACGCAGCTGCTCGATACGGTGATGCCGGGCTATATCGCGGAGGGCAAGCCACAGCTTTCTATTGCCATCGGCTGCACGGGCGGTCAACACCGCAGCGTTGCCATCGCCGAGGCCACGGCACGTTATTTGGAAGGCGCTCAATATCATGTGAGCATCTCCCACCGCGATCTGTCACGCGCCAACACGAAGGCATAGGCCTGCATGTCGTTTACCGCTGAGGTGCGCGACGAGCTCGCGCGCTGCGAACCCGAATGTGAATACTGCGATTTGTCGACGCTTGCCGCCCTGACGCGTGTGAGCGGTACACTTTCGCTGGCCGGCTCCGGGCGGTATCGTTTGACGGTCGCGACCGAGACGGGCGCCGTCGCGCGCACGATGATCACACTGACGCATCGCATCCTTAAGCTCAAAACGGAATTCACCGTTCGTAAATCGGTCTTGCATAAGGTTCGAAACTACCTCATCACCTTGCCTGATCAGCCAGACCTGGATAAGGCTCTGGTGCTGCTGGGTATCCTCGACCGTAGGGGAGGACTTGTCGCCGGCGTGCCCCGACATATCGTTGCCCGTCCCTGCTGCAGGCTTGCCTATATCCGCGGCGCGCTCATCGCGGGCGGCTTC
>CABUQY010000042.1 GCA_902493915.1 uncultured Collinsella sp. | reverse complement strand
TTGGAACGGGGGAAACGGCGGTCGACGAAACTGGAGAGGAGGTATTACGAGCTCCTGTGCGAATTGGAGAGAACGCTCCCGCAAACTGCCTCTTGACAACTTATAGGAGCGTCGGTTTTGATTTTTCGGATTTCGGTATGGTCGAGGGTAATCGGTTAAACGTAGTAGATGGGCCCATTTCGTGGCGAACGGTGGCATTCGCGGTCCAAGGCTGACGGTTTCGGATGGCCAACCTGGAAGTTGCGGTGAATTAATTTCTGAAAAGCTCGAATAAGCCTAAATCCAGGAACTATTTCACCGCAACTTAGGAGGGGATGGGGTTAACTGCGGGGGCGGTGGCGGAGCTTGTCGATGGTGGAGTCGGTGCTTCGGCTGCGGGCGCCGGCGGCGGTTTGGCGCTTGCGGCGGTAATCGATCATGCCTTGGATGATGGGCTTGCCAAAGCTCACGACATCATCGTTGTAGATGGCGGTTCGGGCTGCGAGGAGGCAGTCGGTAAAGTCCATATGGGTCTTGCCAAAGAGTTTGACGGCAAGGGCGACAACGGTGGGCTCGTCGACCATGACGTCATCGAGCAACCTTTTCACGGCCGCAGCAATCTCAACGCGGGGAACCTTATAGACGTCGCGCAGCGTGACCACGACGCGCGTGATGATTTCGGGGTAGACACGTGCGGTGCGCGTGGCGATGACCTTGGCGGCGCGCGGTGACAGGACCTCGTCGTCGTCAAGCAGGTAGCGAAGGATGACGGTCTCGTCGATGATGGTGCTACTCATGGATATCTACTTCCTCGGGACCCAAAACCGACTCGTCGCTTTCTGTGGCTAGGTATTCAATCCAGGCATTGCGCTCCTCGGAGCGGCGATTGGGGTCCCCATATGCTTTGAGCAATCCATAGGCGGCCGTGCCGTCCTTTGAGCGCACGGCGACCGGCTGAAAGGGGAGCTTGCGCATCAAAATACTCTGCGCGACAAATAGACGGACAGCCTCGGCGAGGATGTGCCCATGGCGTCGTAGAGACGCTCGGCATGCTGCTTGTCTTCCTCGCGAATGCGCACCTGCAGGATGGCTCGTTTTTGAGTCGATGACATCACTGGCCTCCCTTAATGAGCGTGCAATTTGAATAGTCAAATACAACTTCGGCTAATAATAGCCAATCTTACAACCACTACTTTATTGCACTAGAGTAATTGAGTGTAAACGACATTACAAACGTACTACATCCTTTATAAACGAGCGTGAAATCTCCCCTGGATTTACGCATGTAATACACTCACCTTTATAGCTATCCGAGAATAGTTCCAACCTGCCAAAACCCCTGCAATACACCCGTATTGCAGGGCCTATGCTCAAGTTTGCCCCCTGCAACTGCGTATATTTAACCTGTATATCGTTGGAGGAATTCTATCGAAGTGCCTGTTTCGCCGCATGCACTCGATACGCCGATGCCGGACCACGGGCGGTCCGGGGCAACGTCGGCAGGGTCTCTCCGGCATGGGATTCAGGAGGGAGTGAACAACATGGGCAATAAACGAGTCGTGGCTGATTCTTCACGCTGCATTGGGTGCCAAACCTGTATGGCGGCGTGCATCGAGGCACACGATATTCCCGGCAACATCGCCGCACCTCGCTTGCGCGTAACGCGCACCTACGAGATCTCCGCGCCGGTGGCATGTCACCACTGCGAGGACGCTCCGTGCGCGAAGGCCTGTCCTACGGGCGCCTTGTTCTTTGATCCAAAGAACCATCGCATCGGCGTCAACGAGGACAACTGTATCGGCTGCAAGAGCTGCGTCATGGCATGTCCCTTTGGCGCCGTGAGCGTGGCGACCACGCAGGTTCCGGTCTTGATGGGCGACGTTCGCGTGGGTTCGCAGACCAAAAGCTTTGTGCTCAAGTGCGACCTGTGCGTGGACCGTCCCGGCGGTCCGGCGTGTGCCGAGGCGTGCCCGACCAAGGGCCTCACCCTGGTAGACGAGGAGCGCCTGGCAGAACTGACTGCCGAGCGTGCCCGCGCCACCATTGAAAACGAGGCGTAAGTGTTGGGGCGACAGGCCCAATGATTGTCAAATAAGTACCGAGTATTCGGTAGCAGAGAAAGGAAGGAGGGTGTCATGGAGAAGCATAAAGTGATCTGCCCGTATTGCGGCGCCGGTTGCCAGTTTAACCTCTTGGTCCAAAACGGCCAGGTCGTGGGTACCGAACCGCTCAACGGCATCACCAACCAGAGCGAGCTGTGCCTTAAGGGCATGAGCGGCTACGACTTCATCAACGACACCAAGATCTTGACTCCTCGCGTACTGCACCCGATGATCCGCCGCACTAAGGGCGCGGATCTTGAGCGCGTAAGCTGGGACGAGGCACTGGATTTCACCGCATCTAAGATGCAGGCCATAATTGACGAATATGGTCCTAACGCTGTCATGACCACCGGCTCTTCGCGAGGCGGCGGCAATGAGGCGAACTACGTCATGCAGAAGTTTACGCGTGCGTGCATCGGCACCCACAGCGTAGACAACTGCGCCCGTACTTGACACGGCCCTACTGTCCTCGGTCTGATGGACACGGTTGGTTCAGGTTGCATGTCATGCTCCATCCCCGGTATGGAGGATGCGGGCTGCATTTTCCTCTTCGGCTATAACCCTGCCGATTCGCACCCCATCGTCGCAAGGCGTATCGTGCGAGCCAAAGAAAAGGGTTGCAAGATCATCGTCGCCGACCCGCGCCATATCGAAACCGCGCGTATCGCCGATCTCTACCTTCCGATCAAGAACGGTTGCAATGTCGCGTTCCTCAACGCCTTTGCCAACTGCTTGGTCAACGATGGCCTCTACGACAAGGAATTCGTCGCCGAGCACACGAACGGCTTTGACGAGTGGTGGGAGACCATCAAGAACTACACTCCCGAATCCGTACAGGACATCACGGGTGTCGAGCCCGCGTTGATCCACCAAGCTGCCGAGATGTACGCCACGGCGAAGCCCTCCGCCATCATTGGCTGGGGCATGGGCGTATGCCAGCAGAAGCAGAACCTGAAGACGGTGCACACCATCGCCTCCATCGCCTGCGTTGCCGGCCAGATCGGCAAACCCAATTCCGGCCTCGCGCCCGTGCGTGGTCAGAACAACGTCCAGGGCTCCTGCGATATGGGCATGCTGCCTAACCTGTACCCTGGCTACCAGAAAGTCACCGACCCCGCCGTGCGCGCCAAGTTTGCAAAGGCTTGGGGCGTGCCCGAGGAAAAGCTCCCGCTCGAGGAGGGCTACAAGCTCACCGACCTGGGCCACCTGGTCGACGAGGGCAAGGTGCACTGCTTCTACAACTACGGCGAGGACCCGGTGCAGACCGAGCCCGATTCGGCCGGTATGCGCAAGACGCTCTCCGAGCTGGATCTGTTCATTTGCCAGGACATCTTTATGACGCAGACGACCATGCTCGCCGACGTCATCCTGCCCGCTACCTCTTGGGGCGAGCACGAGGGTGTCTTTACCGCATCCGACCGTAGCTTCCAGCACTTTGACGCGGCTGTTCCGCCCAAGGGCGAGTGCCGTCACGACTGGGAGATCTTCGCGGACCTGTCTACGCGCATGGGATACCCCATGCACTACGACAACACCGAGCAGATCTGGAACGAGTGCATCAGCCTGTGCCCCAACTTTGTGGGCGCGACCTACGAGAAGATGGCTCCCGAGGGCGGTTACGCCCAGTGGCCGGTCAAGAGCACCGATGTGAACGACCACGGTACGCCCGACATGTTCGCTGGTGGCAAGTTCACCACCAAGGACGGCCGCGCCAACCTGATGGCGCACGACTGGGAGGCGCCCTCCGAGCTTCCCGACGATGAGTACCCGCTCATTCTGTGCACCGTCCGCGAGGTCGGTCACTACAGCTGCCGCTCGATGACCGGCAACTGCAAGACGCTGGCGCTGCTCGCCGACGAGCCCGGCTTTGTCCGCATGAATCCCGCGGACGCCCAGGCGCGCGGCATCAAGAACGGCGACATCGTCTCGATTCATAGCCGCCGCGGCCAGGTATACAGCCGCGCCGACGTGAGCGATCGCATCAATAAGAGCACGGTCTACATGACCTACCAGTGGTGGATCGGCAAGTGCAACGAGCTGACCATTCACAAGGTCGACCCGGTCTCGCATACGCCCGAGGACAAGTTCTCCGCCTGCCAGGTCGACGCCATTGCCGACCAGGTTTGGGCAGAGGGCGAGGTAGAGCGTCAGTACACCGAGCTCAAGCAGGCTCTGGTGGACGCCGCTGCTCCCCAGGACGTTGAGCCTGGCGCCGCCAAGTTCGACGACGAGACGCACGTGAACCAAATCGTGTAGTCCCGTTCTCGTTGGCTTTTTGGGCCGGGCGTCCCGTACGTTCGGGAGCCCGGCCCGTTATTTTGAAAGGAAGTGGGGATGAACCGCTTCATCGACATCAACCCGGAGAGGTGCATCGGCTGCGGAACATGCCAGTCCGCCTGTGCCGACGCCCACCGGATGCAGGGTCTTCAGGATACGCCGCGCCTGGCGCTCGTGAAGACCGGCGGTATTTCGGCCGCCCTTGCCTGCCACCATTGCGAGGGTGCTCCCTGCGCCGAGGTTTGCCCGGTGAATGCCATCGAGCACGATGGCGATCGCATCCACGTCAAGGAGCAGGAGTGCATCGGGTGCAGGCTGTGCGCCATCGCGTGCCCCTTCGGAGCCATCCATCCCGATGGCACGTCTATCGCCGGTGTCGCAGGCATGTGCGACCCGACGCCTTCGTATCCTAAGTCCCTGAGCAGCCTGCTTACGTGGGCTCCTGGCCAGTACACCTGCGCCGTCAAGTGCGACCTGTGTGCCTTCGATCCGGACGGCCCGCATTGTGTGGCGGCGTGCCCCACCAAGGCGCTGACCGTCATGGGCGGCGCGGCCGATCGCGAGCTCGACGAGGCCAAGCGCCTGCGCTCGATCGAAAACGGTCCAGTCGTCGACGTTACCGCTGTGGCCCAGGGCCTGTCCGAGAAAGCAGAAGGGAGCGTAAACAATGGATAGCATGACGCTGTTTATCGCATCGCTTGCCGTCTCGTGCATCGGTGCGCTCGCCTCGGTTCTGCTGATCAAGGCCGATAACGCCGCCAAGACCGCCGGCTGCCTGATCGGCGCCGTCGCGGCCGTGCTGTCGTTCATCGCGGGCCTCGAGGCCGTGCTTGGCGACGTTTCGTCCCTCAACACGGTCTTCTTTTTCCCGTTCGCCCGTCTCGAGCTCTTGCTCAACGGCCTTGCGGGCCTGATCGTGGTCCTCATCTCAATCCTCGCCTTTGCGGGCTTCATCTACGGTCTGTCCTACTTCGATGAGTACCCGGGCAAGGTCGGTCGCGCCGGTTTCTTCATGAACACCTTCGTCGCCTCGATGATGCTCGTCATCACCGCCGACAACGTGTTCTGGTTCCTGGTCGCCTTTGAGCTCATGTCCCTTACGAGCTACTTCCTTGTCGTTATCGAGGAGAACAAGAACTCCATTAGGGTCGGTTGGCTCTACTTCGTCATCGCGCACGTGGGCTTTGTCCTTATCATGGCGAGCTTCCTGCTCATGACCAACGGCGTGGGCGGTTCCTTCAGCTTCAGTGATTTCCGTACGCATGACTTTGGACCCGCCGTCTCCTCCGCGTGCTTCGTCCTCGCGTTCTTCGGATTCGGCGCAAAGGCCGGTATCATCCCGCTGCACTCCTGGCTGCCCCAGGCGCACCCCGAGGCGCCGTCCAACGTGTCCGCCCTCATGTCCGGCGGCATGATCAAGATCGGCATCCTGGGAATCCTCAAGGTCGGTCTCGACCTGCTCGCGGGTTCGGGCGTCCAGCTCTGGTGGGGCCTCATGGTCCTGGTCTTCGGATCCATCTCGTCGGTCCTGGGCGTCGTCTACGCCCTCCACGAGCACGACATTAAGCGCCTGCTGGCCTACCACTCCGTCGAGAACATCGGCATCATCTTGCTCGGTGTCGGCGCGTCCATGACGGCGCACGCCCTGGGCAACGACGTCATCGCGACGATCGCGCTCATGGCCGCCCTCTACCACACGCTCAACCACGCCATGTTCAAGGGCGAGCTGTTCCTCGGCGCGGGCTCCCTGCTCTATGCCACGGGTACGCGCAGCATGGAGAAGATGGGTGGCCTGTTCCGCCGTATGCCGGTCACGGCCGTCTGCTTCCTCATCGGTGCCCTTGCCATCTCGGCTATCCCGCCGCTCAACGGCTTCGTTTCCGAGTGGTTCACCTACCAGTCCCTGTTCAACATCTCGACGCTCTCCGACCCGGTCGTCATGGTGTTCGCCGTCGCCTCCGCGGCTGCCCTCGCCATCACCGGTGCCCTGGCCGTCACGTGCTTCGTGAAGGCCTACGGCGTCTCGTTCGCGAGCAGCCCTCGTTCCCAGGAGGCCGCGAACGCCAAGGAGTCCCCGGCTCCGATGTTGTTCTCGCAGATGCTCCTCGCGGCCATCTGCGTGGTGCTGGGAATCGGCTCTCCCGTCATCGCCCCGGTTCTGGGCGACGTCGCCCAGAGCGTGCTTGCCGGCTCTGCCATCACAGCCACCTCGGGCGTGTCTCTGGTGAACGAGATTTCCGGTGCCGCCACCTCCACCCCCGCGATCGCCATCGCGCTCGTGGTCCTCACCGGCCTCGCGTTCGTGTTGAGGTCCTGCCTCGGCACCAAGGCCCCCGCTAAGAAGACCGACCCTTGGGCGTGCGGCTACGAGCCCAACGAGCACATGCCCGTCGTCGCCACGAGCTTCGCGTCAGACGTAGAGCTCTTCATGGGCCCGCTCTACACCCTGCGCGAGGTATGCACCAAGATCTGCTGGTCCATCGCACACGTGTTCCAGAAGCTCACCGGTGTCGCCCAGGGCGTTGAGCCCCTGCCCGACCGCTTCCTGGTCGATGCACCGAGCGAGGGTGCCGATAAGCTGGCCGGCCTCGCCTCCAAGATCGAGGGCGGCAACTACTCCGTATACATCTGCTACATCGTCGCGGCGCTCGTGGTCTTCCTCGTGCTCGCCGTGGTCATGGTCTAGAGAGGGGAGAGGATATTATGAACATCGTTCTTGCGATAGCGCAGGGCCTCGTGGTCATGCTGGTCGCGCCCTTCTTCTCCGGCCTCGCCCGTGTGATTCGCGCGAAGATGCACAATCGCCGCGGTCCGTCCATCCTTCAGGATTACCGGGACCTCGCGAAGCTCATGGCGCGTCCCGAGTCCGTGAGTTCCGACTCGAGCTTCGTGCTGCGCATCATGCCGCCGCTGTTCCTCGCGGTGTCGTTCATGCTCGCCATGGGCCTGCCCATGTTCACGCTCGAGAGCCCCATGCCCGTCTTTGGTGACGCCATCACCATCATGTACGCGCTCGCGCTGTCCCGCTTCTTCTTCGCGCTGTCCGGCGTGGATTCCTCCAACGCCTACGCGGGCTTCGGCGGTATCCGCGAGCTCCTCATGAGCGTGCTCATCGAGCCGTCCATGCTCATCGCGCTGTTTACCGTCGCCATCGTGTGCGGCTCCACGGACATTGCGACCATGGGTCAGCACATCGTTACGGGCAACGTCTCGAGCGTCGTCGCCGTCATCCTCGCCGGCGTCGCCTTCGCGGCCGCCTGCTATATGGAGCTCGGCAAGCTTCCGTTCGATCAGGCCGAAGCCGAGCAGGAGCTCCAGGAGGGCCCGCTCGCCGAGCTCTCCGGCCCGTCCCTGGCCATGATGAAGCTCGCCATGGGCATGAAGCAGGTCGTGGTCGTCGCTTGGTTCACCTCCATCTTCATCCCCTGGGGAGAGCCCGCGACCATCGGCGTCACCGCTCTCGTGGGCGCCGTCGTCTTCCTTGTCAAGTGCCTGGTCGATTTCGTTGTCTGCGGCGTGCTCGAGAACTCCGTTTCCCGTTCGCGCTTCAAGGTGCTCGGTAACCAGACCTGGGCCGTCGTCGGCATCGCGGTCCTCGCGTTCGTCTTCGTCGTCGTAGGCGTGTAGGGAGAAGGGAGAAACTATGTCAATCGAATCGAGCTTGTCCCTCTTTGCCATGGTGGCGATCGCCGTCCCCATGCTGGGCTCCCTGCTCATCGTCATGCTGCCGCGTCCCTACGCTAAATGGATCTGCGCCTTTGCCGGCGGCATCGCCACGGTCGCTTCCGTTGGCTTGGCCGCGACGTTTGCCGGAAACGGCATGAACGCGGTCGATGTAACCTGGGCGAGTATGGGCCAGACCTTGGTCATGGGCTTCATATTCGACCGGATGAGCACGCTGCTCGCACCCGCGTTCGTCGCTATCGGCCTGCTCGTCGTCATCTATTCGTTCCCGTACATGAGCGATAAGAACAAGGAGCATCCCGACGCGCCCCGTCGCCGCTTCTACGTGTACTTCTCCACGTTCATCGGCGCCATGGCCGGTCTCGCCTACAGCTCCACCATCGTCGGCCAGCTCGTTTTCTTCGAGATCACCGGCGTTTGCTCCTGGGGCCTCATCAGCTACTACATGACGCCCACGGCCAAGAAGGCCGGTATGAAGGCGCTCATCATCACCCATATCGGCGCTCTGGGACTCTACATCGGCGCGGCCTTCCTGTTCGCCGGAACCGGCACGTTCGCGCTGAGCGCGATCTCCCAGCTCGATTCCGGTATGAAGACCGTCGTGCTGCTGCTCATCCTGTTCGCCGCTTGGGCCAAGTCCGCCCAGTTCCCGCTCTACATGTGGCTGCCCTCCGCAATGGAGGCCCCCACGCCCGTTTCCGCCTACCTCCATGGCGCGTCCATGGTGAAGGTCGGCGTGTGCGTGTTCGCCCGCGCTCTTGCGAGTGCCGGCGATATCCCCGAGATCGTCGGTTGGGTCGCCATCATCGACGCCGTCGTGACCATGCTCTTCGGCTTCCTCATGTACCTGCCCCAGAAGGATATGAAGCGCCTGCTCGCCTTCTCGACGATCGCGCAGCTCGCCTACGTGTTCTTCGGCCTGGGCCTCTCCGTGTTCGGAAGCCAGATGGCGTTCAACGGCGCCGTCGAGCACATCTTCAACCACGCGTTCACCAAGACCCTGTTCTTCCTCATCGCCGGCTCCCTCAGCTTCACGCTGGGAACCCGTATGTTGCCCAAGATCCAGGGCCTCATGAAGAAGTACCCGGTCACGGGCGTGGGCTTCGCGGTCGCCGCGACCGCTATCGCCGGCGTGCCCCCCATGAGCACGTTCTTCTCCAAGTTCCAGATTATTTCCGGTGGCTTCGCGGTTGGTGCTTCCAACACGGTCATCTTCGTCCTCGTGTGCGTCATGGTCGTCGAGACCGTCGCCACCTTCGCATGGTTCCTGCGTTGGATGGGTAAGGTCCTGCCCGGTGAGCCGAGCGAGACCGTGGCCGCCGGCCAGCCCCTTCCGCGCGCCATGGCGTTCGTGTTCGTCGTTCTCATGATCATGGTCGTCGTCGCCGGTCCTCTGTCCTCTAGTTGGATGGGTTAGGAGGTAGGACATGGGTTATTCGTTAGTCAATATCCTGGGCGGTCTTCTGATCGTGACCTCCACCATGGTGGTCGTCTCGAAGACCATCCCGTCCGCCATTAAGTGGTACGCGATCCAGTCGGTTGTCCTGGTGGGCGTGCTGCTCACTCTGGGCCTCACCACCGGTGCCACCGAGCTTCTCATGTGGGCCGCGTCGGCCTTCGTCACCAAGGTGATCCTCGTTCCGTTCATTCTCAACCGTGCCTACAAAAAGATGGGTTCGCCTGCCGATAGCACGCTGACCTCCTCCATCAAGCCGGCCTGGACCATCATCCTCACCGGTCTGGAGGTGGCTATCTGCTTCGCGGTGGTCACGCGCCTGAGCCTGCCCACCGCTGAGGTGGCTACTCCGGCCCTCGCCATCAGCTTCGCGCACTTCTTCGTCGGCCTCACGTGCATCATCTCCCAGCGCAACATCCTCAAGCAAATCTTCGGGTACTGCCTTATGGAGAACGGTAGCCACGTGACGCTCGCCCTGCTCGCGCCCACGGCCCCCGAGATCATCGAGATCGGCATCGCAACCGACGCCATTTTCGCCGTCATCATCATGTCCGCCGTCGTCGTGAGGATCTGGAACGACACCAAGTCGCTCGACTCCCACGACCTGACCGAATTGAAGGGGTAGGCCATGGATGTTTCAATGCTGACGGTCGCCCTGCTCGCTTGTCCCCTCGTGTTCTCCCTGATTATGGCTGCGCTCCCCAAGACGACGTCCTACAGCGTCTTTGCGGGGCTCAACACCATCTCCGTCGCGGCGACCCTCGTCCTTTCGGTCGTCACCGCGGGAACCATGCTCTCGAGCGGGCAGAATATCGACGCTTTGGGCCTGTGGCTCCATCTCGATTCGCTCTCGTCAATCTTCGTCCTTCTGGTAGGCATCATCGGGTTCATCACCGGCGTGTACTCCATCTCCTATATCAAGATCGATATCGAGGAGAAGACCATGCCGGCCGAGCGCACCAAGCAGTACTACGCGCTGTTTAGCCTGTTCGTTTTCACGATGCTGCTCGCCTGCCTGTCCAACAACATCATCCTCACCTGGGCGGCGGTCGAGGCCACCACGTTGTCGACCGTGTTCCTCGTGGGCATCTACAAGAACAAGCAGGCGCTCGAGGCGTCTTGGAAGTACGCGATGGTCTGCACCGCCGGCGTGGCCTTCGGCCTGTTCGGCACGCTGCTCATCTACGCGAACGCCGCCGATATCATGCCCAACGCGCATGAGGCAGCCTTCCTCACCTCCATCATGCCCTACGCCGACCAGTTCGACCCGATGCTCGTGCGCCTCGCGTTCGCGTTCATCGTCATCGGCTTCGGCACCAAGGCGGGCCTGTTCCCCATGCACACTTGGCTGCCCGACGCGCACTCCCAGGCTCCGAGCCCGGTCTCCGCGCTGCTCTCGGGCGTGCTGCTCAAGTGCGCCATGCTGGTGATCATCCGCTTCTACTCCCTGTCCATCATCACGGTGGGCGACACCTATCCGCGTACGCTCCTGCTCATCCTGGGCACGCTGTCCATCCTGGTGGCCGCCCTGTGCATCTTTAAGCAGGACGATATCAAGCGCCGCTTCGCGTACTCCTCCGTCGACAACGTCGGCGTGGTCGCGCTGTGCCTGGGTATCGGTGGTCCGCTCGGTATCGCCGCCTGCCTGCTGCACTGCATCTTCCACGGTTTCACGAAGGCGCTCGCCTTCTGCATGGCCGGTAACATCCAGCACATCTACCACACCCGCGACCTGAACAAGATCAAGGGCGTCGTCGAGATCGCTCCCGTCACGGCAGCGCTCACCATCATCGCCCTGCTCGCGCTCGCCGCCTTCCCGCCGTTCGCCCTGTTCATCTCCGAGTTCCTCACCTTCGTGGCCGGCGTCCAGTCCGGTCCCATCTGGGTGGTCGTGCTCGTGGCCATTGGCCTCACCGGCGTGTACTTTGCCCTTACCGGCATCGCGCTCAAGTCCATCTTCGGCAAGGCGCCCGAGGGCATGAAGCGCCACGAGGTGCCCGCCCTCATGATCATCCCCGAGATCGCCCTCGCGATCGTGGTCATGTGGTTCGGTATCGCCACCCCGGTCGCCATCACGAGCGGCGTCGAGGATGCAACGTCCGTCGTTTTGAACCAGAGCGTCGAAGAGCTCCACGAGGCTCCTCTCTACCGCATGGTGTTCAGTTCCCAGACCAAGACAAGCGAGGTGAATTAGCACCATGGCAGAACCTGAAAAGAAGGACTACGCTCGTCGTTGCGAAAGCCACGTCGAGGCCCTGCGCGCCGCAGTGCCGGGCGCTATCGAGAAGGTTGAGTGGCAGTGCGAGGACCAGCTGACGATCACCGTCAAGCTGGACCGTCTGCCCGAGGCCGTCCACTACCTGTACTACGAGCGCTACGGCTGGATTCCCGTGATTGTCGGCAACGACGAGCGCAGCCTGTGCGGTCGCTACGCCGTGTACTACGTCATTTCCATGGAGGGCGAGGACCCCGGCTGGGTGACCGTCCGCGCCGAGGTCGACCCCGCCAAGATGACGTTCCCGTCCGTGACCCCGTTCGTCCCCGCCTGCGTGTGGGGCGAGCGCGAGCTGCGCGATATGTTCGGCCTGATTCCCGAGGGTCTGCCCGATCGCCGTCGCCTGGTGCTTCCCGACGATTGGCCCAGTGGGCTGTACCCGTTGCGCAAGGATTCGATGGATTACCGTTTCCGCCCCGCCCCCGCGAGCGACATGGAAAACTACGAATTCCTGGCCGACACCAAGGGCAAGGAGACCACGCTCGTCCCCATGGGACCGCTGCACATCACCTCCGACGAGCCCGGCCACTTCCGCCTGTTCGTCGAGGGCGAGACGATCGTGGACGCTGACTACCGTCTGTTCTACGTGCACCGCGGTATGGAGAAGGTCGCCGAGACGCGCCTGAACTATGACGCCGTGACGTTCCTCGCCGACCGCATCTGCGGCATCTGCGGCTGCGCCCACTCGGTGGCCTACGCCGAGGCCGTCGAGCGCGCTCAGGGCATCCATGTCCCGCCGCGCGCCCAGTACATCCGCGCTATCATGCTCGAGGTCGAGCGCCTGCACTCGCATCTGCTCAACATTGGCCTGGCGTCGCACTACACCGGCTTCGACTCCGGCTTCCAGCAGTTCTTCCGCGTCCGCGAGAAGTCCATGGACCTGGCCGAGAAACTCTCCGGTCACCGCAAGACCTACGGCCTCAACGTGATCGGCGGCGTGCGTCGCGACATTTTGGCCGAGCAGAAGCTCTCCACGCTCACGACCATTCACCAGCTGCGCTCCGAGGTTCAGGAACTCGTCGACGTCTTGCTCTCCACGCCCAACTTTATCGAGCGTACGAGCGGTATCGGCATTCTAGACCGCAAGATCGCACGCGACTTCTCGCCGGTCGGCCCGCTCATGCGTGGCTCGGGCTATGCCCGCGACGTGCGCTTTGACCATCCCTTCGACGGCTACGCCGATCCGGACGTCCAAAAGATGCATGCCGCCACGGCAGACACCTGCGATGCCTTCGGCCGTACCGCCGTTCGCATCCAGGAGGTCTACGATTCGATCGACATGATCGAGACCATGCTCGAGAACTGCCCGTCGGGCCCCATCCTCACCACGGATTGGGAGTACACCCCGCACAAGTACGCCATCGGCGCCACCGAGGCGCCGCGCGGCGAGGACGTGCACTGGGCCATGCTCGGCAACAACCAGAAGTGCTACCGCTGGCGCGCCAAGGCCGCCACGTACAGCAACTGGCCGGTCCTGCGCTACATGTTCCGCGGCAACACCGTGGGCGACGCTGCGCTGATCGTCGGTTCGCTCGACCCGTGCTACTCCTGCACCGACCGCGTGACGGTGACCGATGTCGCCGCCAAGCGCGACCACGTGCTCGACAAGGAGCAGTTCGAAAACGTCTGGCGCGACAAGTCGCCGCTTGCGGGCGAGGGCACCATGGCCGCCCCGCTCGATGAGGAGGCGCTCTAATATGCTGAAGCTTTGGAAGGTTAACGCCAAGGCCGGCGACGCGACGGTCAAGTACCCGTTTGCGCCGTTCCCCACCAACAAGGACATGCGCGGCAAGCCCGAGCACAATGCCGAGCTCTGCATCGCCTGCGGTGCCTGCGGCGTGGCGTGCCCGGCCGATGCCATTCGCATGGACACCGACCTTGCGGCCGACACCATCACCTGGTCGATCGACTACGGCCGCTGCATCTTTTGCGGCCGCTGCGAGGAAGCCTGCCCCATGGAGGCCATCAAGCTCACCGAGGAGTTTGAGCTGGCCGTCATGAGCAAGGACGACCTCACCAGCAAGAGCGTCTACACGCTCGAGCACTGCTCGCGCTGCGGCAAGCCGTTTGCTCCGC
>CABUQY010000041.1 GCA_902493915.1 uncultured Collinsella sp. | reverse complement strand
GTTGCCGGTTTCTACCACTTGGGCTTTGGTCTGGGCGCCTACGTGCTGCCGATCGTCATTTTGCTGTTTGCCGCCACGCTCTTTTTAGGCGAGGACTCGCCGCTCAACGCGCGCTCTGTTGCGGGCGGCGCCGTGGTCTTTATCGCCGTCGTCTCCATTCTTTCGTTGATGGTGCCAGGTACGAGCGACTCGTGCGACCTTATGTTCACGCCGCAAAATCTGTCCGCCTCGGGTGGCTACATTGGTGCGTTTATTGCGAGTGCGCTGCAGAATGCCTTGGGTAAGCCTATCGCGATGGTGGTCCTGTTGGGCCTTGTCGTCGTGGGCCTGGTCATCATCGGCTTTTCGGTGGGCGGCGTTTTGCGCTCTGCCCGCGACCGTGCGGCAGATTTTGCCGAGCGCCGTCGTGCCGACGTCAACGCGAGTCCGTGGGGTGACGATGAGGCCCTGTCGGTGCCCGGCGTTGCCCGTCCTCACCTGAGCATTCTTCGTCAAAAGGGCTCCGATGCTGCCGTGACCACGGTCATGGGCAACGATGTGGACCCGGTTTTGGACGATGACGACGAGGACGAGGATTCGTTTGTCGACGTGTCCGATGCCGTGGAAGCTGAGCGCGCTAAGACGACGCTGTTGCCGCGCCGCCATGCCAAGAAGGGCAAGGCTGCGCCCAAACTCAATACGAGTGAGCCCGACCCGTCTTGGTCCGAGAGCGAGATTGAGCTCACCGAGGGCGATGACGAGGACGACGAGGCTCCGATTGAGACCGCAAAGACAACTTTGCTGCCGCGTCGCCATGCAAAGCGCGACCAGGTAATCGGCCAGTTTTCGATGGAAGACGACCCCGATAAGATCGACGAGTCCGAGCCGCCGTTTGCCGTGAATCCTGTCTCGGCAGCACCTCAGATCCCCGACTTCTTGAAGCATCCCAAGGTTGCCGATGCGCCTGCCTTGAGTGCTGTCGAATCGGCTGCGGCTAGCGATGGGGGAGCGGACGGCGGCGCCGCAGATAACGAGGGCGAAGAAGAGGACGGCCTCAAACTTCCGCCACTTGAGATTCTGCATGCCAACCCGCAGTCGGCTTCCTCCGCGTCTTCTGACAAGGAGCTGGAACAGACTGCCGAGTCGCTTCAGTCCACCTTGCTGGAGTTTGGTCGTAGTGCCCGCGTGGTCGGCTGGATCGCCGGCCCCACGGTGACGACCTTTAAGCTGCAACCTGGCGAGGGCGAGCGCGTGAGCAAGATTTCGAGCCTCGAGGACGATATCGCGCTTTCGCTTGCTGCCCAGTCCGTGCGTATCTTTGCCCCGATCCCCGGCACCTCGCTTGTGGGTATCGAGATCCCCAATCGCAAGCGCCAGAACGTCAACCTGGGCGACGTGCTTCCCTATGTGAAGGGCGGTCCGCTCGAGCTCGCCATCGGTCGAGATGCCGAGGGTACGCCGGTCGTCGCCGACCTTGCCAAGATGCCCCACCTGCTGATCGCCGGTACCACGGGTTCCGGTAAGTCGGTCATGATCAACTCCATCATCACGACCTTGCTCATGCGCGCCCTTCCCGAGGACGTTCGCCTGATCATGGTCGACCCCAAGCGCGTCGAGCTTGCGGGCTATAACGGTCTGCCGCATCTTTACGTGCCTGTAGTGACCGAGCCCAAGCAGGCCGCGAGCGCTCTGCAATGGGCCGTGTCCGAGATGGAGCGTCGCCTGAAGGTCTTCGAGCGTCTCAACGTGCGTAAGATCTCGACCTACAACGAAAAGCAGGCCGCCGGCGAGTTTGAGCATTACGATAACCCGCCGCAAAAGATGCCCTACCTGGTCATCATCATCGACGAGCTCTCGGACCTGATGATGGTCGCCGGTAAGGATGTCGAGGCCTCGATCGTGCGTATTGCTCAGCTGGGCCGTGCCGCCGGTATCCACCTTATCGTGGCCACGCAGCGCCCGAGCTCCAACGTGGTGACGGGCCTTATCAAGGCTAACATCACCAACCGCATCGCCTTTAACGTCGCCACGGGTATCGACTCGCGCGTCATCATTGATCAGATGGGCGCCGAAAAGCTCACTGGTTTGGGCGACATGCTGTTCTCAAAGGTCGACTGGGGCAAGCCTCGCCGTATCCAGGGCTGCTTTGTCTCGGATGACGAAATCAACGAGATTGTCGAGTTCGTCAAGTCGCAGAGCGAGCCCGACTACCACGAGGAGATCCTGTCTGCCGTGGCGCCCGCTTCCATGTCCATGGCGGGTGGCGGCGGCATTGTCCGCACCGGAGTCGCCGAGCCGCAAGACGATGATCCTCTCATTTGGGAAGCCGCCCATATTGTGGTGGAATCACAGCTGGGCTCCACATCTGGCCTGCAACGCCGCCTTAAGGTTGGCTATGCGCGCGCCGGGCGTATTATGGACATGCTGGAAGAAAAGGGTGTCGTCGGCCCGCCCGACGGTTCCAAGCCGCGCGAGGTCCTATTGGACGAGGAGGGGCTTGCCGCGCTGGAATCTGTCGACGCCGAGATGGCACGTGAAGATTGTGAGTTTGGAGGATTCTGATGGCTGCACGCTTTGGTGACATGCTGCTCGAGCAGCGTCGCCGAATGGGCCTTTCCATTCAGCAGGTCGCCAACACCATCAAAATCAGGCCGCAGATCATCGAGTTTTTCGAGACCGGTAACTTTGCTTCGATGCCGCCGCGCGGCTATGCGCAGGGCATGATTTCGAGCTATGCTCGCTTTTTGGGCCTCAATCCGCGCGAGGTCGTCAATGCCTACTTTGACGACCTGATGGCATACGAACGCGAGACATCGCAGCAGGGCGGTCGTTTTCAGGACGCCGCCGGCTACGTCAATTCGCGTTCTTCGGTCGATAACGGGCGCTTCCTGATGGTTCAGGGCGGTCGTTCGACCCGCTATGGACAGCGTCCTCAGCAGGCCGGTTATATTACCGAGACGGGTTCGGGCGAGGAAATTCGCTCACAGCGTGACCGGTTCCGCAGTACGCCGATGCCCGAGGACCGTGCGCTTCCCGCTGCTCGCGGCGTGGCGCGTGACCCTCGTGCCGGCTACGGCGACGGCGGCTATTCCGATCGCGGTTACCGTGGTGCCTCTACGGGACGCTCTCGCGGTGGCTATGCGGATGCCGATACCACGCAGGTGACGCCGCGTCTTCGCTCTCAATCACAGCCGTATGGCCAGCGCTCCTCGGCTCCGCGTTCGGGCCAGCGTGGCTATCAAGGCCGAGGTGAACTTGCGCCCCGCTCGGGTCAGCGCAGCCTTCAGGGCCAGGGTGGCTATCGCGGCCGTTCCGATAGCAATCGTGGTCGTATGCCTCAGGGAGGCGGCCGCAGCAGTTCCAGTCGTGGACGCGGCGGATCACGTACTCCTCAAAACAACGGGCTCGATCCGCGTATCGTCTACGCCGGCATCGGCGCCGTGGCGCTGCTGCTGATCGTGCTCATCGTGGTGCTCCTGCGTGGCTGCGGCTCCTCGGCGCCCGAGTCGACGCCCGAGACGCCCGTTGCCACCAAGACGACGACCAAGAAGTCTTCTAAGAAGACCGAAACGGTCGACGAGGACGAAGATACCGATGAGGCGACGGATGAGTCGACCGATTCGGACGCCACCAAGACGGCCAAGAAGGAAGAGAACGAGGTCACGAAGGTCAAGGTCTCCGTTGCCAAGGGAAAGACCGCGTGGATTGAGGTCAAGGTCGACGGCAAGTCGGTCTATGGCGCCCAGGCGACTGGCCCCTTTGAGCAGGAGTACACGCCCGAGTCCTCGATCGAGATCACCACGTCCAAGCCTTCCGATGTCACCGTTACCAAGAACGGTGAAAAGGTCCGTTACGATACCAAGACCTCGGGCGTGGCGCGTGTGACGATCACCGTTCCCAAGAAGGAGACGACTGATTCCGCGAATGGTGAAAGTTCTGATGGTACCGACACCACCGATGGTACCGATGCCCAGTCCACGGATGGCGCCGATACCGCAACTGACGGTCAGACGCCCACCGCTTCTACCGACTATTCGTACGATAGCTACTAAGCCGCTCGTACGCGAAAGGAAACATCATGGCTAAAGATTCCAGCTTCGACGTCGTGTCCGAGGTCAACATGCAAGAGGTCGACAACGCCTTCCAGCAGACCACGCGCGAGATTTCCCAGCGCTATGACCTTAAGGATTCCGGCGCCACGATCGAGCTTTCGAAGGGCGACAAGCTCTTTACGATCAGCGCCCCGGCTGACTTTGTCTCTAAGCAGATTATCGACGTGCTGAGCTCCAAGCTCATCAAGCGCGGTATCGACCTCAAGGCTGTCTCGTGGGATGCTCCGCAGGCGGCGTCGGGCGGCACCGTGCGCGTGCTCGGCCATATCGTCGAGGGTATCGACCAGGCGACCGCCAAGAAGATCAACAAGGACATCAAGGACCAAAAGCTCAAGGTCAAGGTGACCATCGAGGCCGACAAGCTGCGTGTTTCCTCTGCTTCGAAGGACGCGTTGCAGACCGTGATCCAGTTCCTGCGCGACCAGGACTACGGTCAGCCACTGCAGTTCACCAACTACCGCTAATATCAATCGAAAGGACTGCTCTCCAACATGGATACACCGTTGGGCTCCGTGCTCTACATCACCCTCGGGTGCGCTAAGAACGAGGTTGACACCGACCGCATGCGTTCTCTTTTGACCGCCGCAGGCTACGAAGAGGCATTCGACGCGCAGGATGCCGATATCGCCATCGTCAATACATGCTCGTTCCTCGCCTCCGCAACGTCCGAGAGCATCGAGACCACGCTCGAGCTCGCCAACGAGGTTCAGGACGGCGTTCGTTCTTGCCCCATCGTTATGTGCGGCTGTGTGCCGTCGCGCTATGGCGACGACTTGCCTGACGAGCTGCCCGAGGTCGCTGCCTTTGTGAAGGCCGACGAGGAGGACGGCATCGTGGCGGTCATCGATGGCGCGCTGGGTGTCGAGCGTGAGATCGCAGCCTATATCCCGCAGGTCAAGCGTACCGTCGAGGGCGCCGTTGCTTACGTCAAGATTTCCGATGGCTGCAACCGCTTCTGCAGCTTCTGCATGATCCCCTATATTCGCGGTCGCTATCATTCGCGCAATGCCGAGAGCATTATCTCCGAGGTGCGCGACCTGGTTGCCGGCGGTGTGCGCGAGATCGTGCTGATCGGCCAGGACACGGGTATTTGGGGCACCGACTTTGCTGACGAGGATGTCGCCGAGGGCTCGCCGCGCAATCTGGCGCAGCTGCTGCGTGCCGTCGCCGAGGCCGTGCGCCCGCACAACGTCTGGGTTCGCGTGCTCTACCTGCAGCCCGAGGGCATGACTGACGAACTCATCGAGACGATTCGCGATACGCCCGAGGTGCTGCCCTATATCGATATCCCCGTGCAGCACTGCGACGCGCGCATCCTCAAGGCCATGCGTCGCTCCGGTTCGCGCCAGGAGCTCGAGGACCTGTTCCGCGATCTGCGTGAGCGTATCCCCGGCATCGTGATCCGTTCCACGGCTATGGTCGGCTTCCCGACCGAGACCGACGACGAGTTCCGCGACCTCATCGACTTTATGGACACCGTCGGCTTCGACTACACGAGTGTCTTTGCCTACTCGCGTGAGGAGGGCAGCCTGGCCGCCAAGATGGAGGGTCAGGTCGATGAGGAGGTCAAGCTCGAGCGCGCCCAGGAGGCCATGAACCTGGCCGAATCGCTCGGTTTTGCTGCGACTGCCGCGCATGTGGGCGAGCGCGCCCAGGTGATCGTCGACGGTATCGAAGAAACCGAGGACGGCGCCGAGCTGATCGGCCATGCCTGGTTCCAGGCGCCCGATTCCGATGGCGCGGTGCATCTGGACGCCGGCGAGGCGTCCGTGGGTGATATTCTGACCGTCGAGTTTACCGATAGCTTCTGCTATGAGCTTATCGGTCATGTTGTGGAGTAGGAGAGCGTCGTGGCAAACGAGAGCAATAAGGAACTGACGAGTGTTTGGACGCCCGCCAACATCGTGACGTGCGTTCGCATCGTTTTTATCCCGGTGTTCATGATCGTGTCGGCGCTTTCTCACACGAGTGTTGCCGGTACGGATTGGAGCACCTTCGACGGCCCGCTCGCCGCCGCTGCCTTCATTCTGTATGTGATCCTGTCGTGTACCGATAAGGTCGACGGTTATCTGGCGCGTTCGCGCAACGAGATCACCGACTTCGGTAAATTCTTGGACCCCATCGCCGATAAGCTGCTCGTGTTTTCGGCCCTGCTGCTGTTCTTGGATTTTGGCGCGGTGACCGTGTGGTCCGTGTTCATTATCCTGTTCCGTGAGCTTCTGGTGAGCGCCCTTCGCATGGTCGCGAGTGCGGCCGGTGTGGTCGTTGCGGCCGATAAGCTCGGCAAGTACAAGACGGCGACCACGATGGTCTCCATCTGCGGTTACCTGTGCGTTTTTGCTATGGCCGGCTTGCACCTTGGCCCGGTGGCGCTGACGCTCGGCATCTACTCGGTGTCGCGCTTCCTGTATGCCGTTGCCGTTGTCTTGACCGTTATCTCGGGCGTCCAGTACTTCTGGAACTGCCGCAAGATCGTCTTTTCGGTCTAGGTCCTGGTGGGTATGACGGACTCTTTTGAGCAGATTTCCGCACATAACGAGGAACTGGCGCGCGATATCGTCGAGCGCGCGAGCGCTCGGGGTGTGACGGTTTCGACGGCTGAGTCGCTGACGGCGGGTATGATCGCCTCGACGATTGCGGATATCCCGGGCGCCTCGGCGGTGCTGCGTGGCGGTGCGGTGACCTACTGCGATGAGATTAAGCATCGCGTGCTGGGTGTTGAGCAGGAGACGCTCGACCGCTACACCGCGGTGTCGCATCAAACTGCGCGCGAGATGGCGTCGGGTTCGCTGGAGCTGTACCAGAGCGATATTGCAGTGAGCGCAACGGGTTATGCCGGCCCCGGCGGTGGTACTGAGGACGATCCTGCTGGCACTTTCTATATTGGCTGGGCACATCGTTCCGCCGATGGGGGAGTGCCGGTCGTGGACTCTGTGCGCTGCCACTATGAGGGCGACCGTTCGTGTGTTCGTGCCCATGCGGTCACGGAGGCATTGGGTCGCATTGTCTGCGTGCTCGATTCTATGGAATAGACGTGTTTTAAGGGGCCTCCGGGCCCCTTAATTGTGGAGATGGGGACCTCAGAAGAATTTAGCGTTTGTGCTGTTCATAGGTGTATTTTTGCCTGCCTTGTTCTTATTTGGCCCTTTATGGTCAAGCATTTGGTCAGTGTTTGGTCGGCTTTTGGTTGGGTTTTGGAAAGGTCGGCTGCATATGATTTATCTGAACGGTTGACCACGAACAGCCGTTCGTTTATTATCGATGCAGGTTGTTAAGAGGAGGGCTATTCATGGCCAAGAATTCAGGTCCCGTACGTACCGTTCATGCTCGCACGACGGGTAAAGAGCGCGATGAGATGATCGCCACCACCAAGGCTGAGATCGAGAAGAAATTCGGCCAGGGTTCCATCATGAGGTACGGCGACGGTGGCCCCGAGCTCGAGGTCGAGGCCATCCCTACGGGCGCTCTGGCACTCGATGCCGCGCTGGGTATCGGCGGCGTGCCGCGTGGCCGTATCGTCGAGATTTACGGTCCTGAGTCCTCCGGTAAGACGACGCTTTCGCTCGAGATCCTGGCCGAGGCCCAGGCAATGGGTGGCGTTGTGGCATTTATCGATGCCGAGCATGCGCTCGATCCCACTTATGCCGCGCGTATCGGCGTGGATATCGACGAGGTGCTCATTTCTCAGCCCGATACGGGCGAGCAGGCGCTCGAGATTGTTGACATGCTCGTGCGTTCCGGCGCCATCGATGCCATCGTTGTTGACTCCGTCGCCGCGCTGACCCCGCGTGCCGAGATCGAGGGAGAAATCGGCGACACTACGGTCGGTCTTCAGGCTCGCCTGATGAGCCAAGCGCTCCGCAAGCTCGCCGGCTCGCTGTCTAAGTCCAACACGACGTGCATCTTCATTAACCAGCTGCGTGAGAAGATCGGCGTCATGTTCGGCAACCCCGAGACCACGACGGGCGGCCGCGCCCTTAAATTCTTCTCTTCGGTGCGTATCGACATTCGCCGTATCGATAGCATTAAGCTTAAGGACGAGGTTATCGGTAACCGCGTGCGCGCTAAGGTCGTTAAGAACAAGGTGGCAGCTCCGTTCCGTTCTGCTGAGTTCGACATTATGTACGGTACGGGCATCTCTAAGGAGGGCTCGATTCTGGACATGGCTGTCGAGTGCGGCATCTGCAAGAAGATGGGCTCCTGGTTTGCCTATGGCGAGGACAAGCTCGGCAACGGTCGCGAGGCCGCCAAGGCGTTCCTGCGCGAACACCCCGATTGCGCCGACGAGATTGAGCATAAGGTCCGTCTTGCCTGCGGGCTTGAGTTTGATGACGATGCTCCGTCCGAGGTAGAGCTGACCGATCAGCCTGCGCCTGAGGAGTTTGACGAGCTTTACGCCATCGATGGTTCCGCCATGCTCGATGATGACGACGAGTAGCGGTTACGCTCATGTCGTATACGGTGACCGAGGCCACGGTCGTCTTTCCCGATAAGAAGGCGGCCTCCTCGTTCTCGAGCGGGTATGCGTCCAAAAAGCCTTGCGCACATATCGATTGTGAGCTTGAGGGCGGTTTTGAGCGGTCCATTTGGATTCCCGTGCGGGTCGCGCGCCTGTATGTCAAAAACCGCCCCGATCTTCCCTGTGATTGGGATAACTTTCGTGAGGCGGTGCAGCTCATCGAGCGTAAATGTGCACTTACCATGGTGACTGAGATGTTATCGCGCCGCGACCATGCGACGGGTGAGGTCCGTGACAAGCTGGCTCGCTACGGTTTTCACCAGCCCGCGATCGATTTCGCCGTCGAGCGCGCCACCGAGTATCGCTTTTTAGACGAGAATCGCTTTTGCTCGTACTTTATCGAGGAACGCAAGCGGCGCGGTTGGGGACAGCGCAAAATCGAGACCGAGCTCAAGCGACGTCATGTTGTGCTCGATGACATTCCCGGTTATCCCGAGGATTATTTTGCCGTCGAAGACGATTTGGCGCGTGCGTCAGCCCTGCTCGCCAAGCGGCGTGTTCCAGAGACGCGCGGATTCGAAAAACTGGTTCGGTTTTTGATGGGCAAGGGCTTCTCGTATCACATCGCCGCCGATGCCGTTAAGGCACGTCTCGATGCCGAATGCGAGGAATGTGCGCTTTAGGCGTATGCGTTTTGTGGCCCCGCCGCTCACCGCGTTTTAGCCGCCGTACTGGGGCCATTTATTTGACAGTTGTTGTGGTTCAACGTACGATAAACACTGTCATTTGCTTTGTGATATGTGCTCATCTGTGATGAGTTTGTTTATATGTTTATCTGTATCCGACCCGCATAAGCTGCGCCCATATTACTCAAATGTCGCGAGCCGTTCATAAGGACGGTTCGCTTTGTTGTGTAACGAATCCATAAAAAGGAGTGAGCATGCCTATCATTGCAGCGCTCGTTGGCATCGTTTTGGGTGCCATCGCCGCCATTGCCTACATGCGCACCGCCAAGCAGGGTAGTCTTCACGAGGCCGACGAAAAGATCCAGTCGGCACACGCACAGGCTGAGTCCCTGATCGGTGATGCAAAGCGTCAGGCCGAGACCCTCAAAAAAGAGGCTCTGCTCGAGGCTAAAGAGGAGATCATCAAGAACAAGCAGGCCGCCGAGGCCGAGGACAAGCAGCGCAAGAGCGAGATTCGTACGCTCGAGAACCGCGTGATGCAGCGCGAGGAATCCCACGATCGCCGCAACGACGCTCTCGACAAGCGCGAGCATCAGCTGTCCAGTCAGGCCGGTCAGGTCGAGAAGCGCTCCCGTGAGCTCGAGGAGCTCTGCGCAAAGCAGACCTCCGAGCTCGAGCGTATCGCCGACCTTACCCGCGAGGATGCCCACAAGGAGCTCCTCGATAAGGTTCGCGGCGAGGTCACCCACGAGGCCGCCACGATTATTCGCGAGTCCGAGCAGCAGGTTCGCGCCGAGTGCCACAAGACCGCCCAGGAGATTCTGTCCCTGGCGATTCAGCGCTGCGCTGCCGACCACACTGCCGAGGTCACCGTTACCTCCGTGCACATTCCCTCTGATGACCTCAAGGGCCGTATCATCGGTCGCGAGGGTCGCAACATCCGGACCTTCGAGCAGGTTTCCGGCGTCAACCTCGTGATCGACGACACGCCCGAGACCGTCGTTCTTTCGAGCTTCGATCCGGTCCGTCGTGAGACCGCCCGTGTTGCTCTGGAGAACCTCATCGCCGACGGCCGCATTCACCCCGCCCGCATCGAGGAGATGTATCACAAGGCTGCCGACCTGGTTCAGCAGCGCGTGCGCGAGGCTGGCGAGCAAGCTGCATTCGATACCGGCATTCACGACCTGCACCCCGAGATTGTCAAGACCCTTGGTGCCCTGCGCTACCGTACCTCGTTTGGTCAGAACGTGCTTCAGCACTCCCTCGAGGTCTCTGACCTGTGCGGCTTAATGGCTTCCGAGCTTGGCCTGGACGTTGTTACCGCCAAGCGCGCCGGCCTGCTGCACGATCTTGGCAAGGCTATCGACCATGACGTCGAGGGCCCGCACGCCGTTATCGGCGCCGAGCTCGCCCGTCGTTATGGCGAGAAGCCCGTTATCGTCCACGCTATCGAGGCTCACCATGCCGACGTCGACCCCAACACGGTGCTCGATGTCCTGGTTCAGGCCGCCGATGCTGTCTCTGCCTCTCGCCCCGGTGCCCGTCGCGAGTCTGCCGAGAACTATATCAAGCGTCTTGAGAAGCTTGAGGAGATCGCCAACGCCCATGACGGCGTCGAGCGTACCTATGCCATGCAGGCTGGTCGCGAGGTCCACGTCATGGTTCAGCCGGACAAGATCTCCGATGCCCAGTCCACGGTCCTGGCTCACGATATCGCCCATCAGATCGAGGAAGAGATGGAGTATCCCGGTCAGGTGCGCGTCGTCGTGATTCGCGAGAGCCGCGCTGTCGATATCGCTAAATAACATGAGCGACGCGAACGAGCTCATCTCATTTATCGCGTCGATGTCGGGGGAGGGCAACCTTCGCGTCGAGGAGAACCTTGGCGAGGGGTATGTCCGCCTCCGCGTTTCGGAGGCCGAGCGGCGCCAGGCAAAGCACGACATTCAGCATGTCGAGGATATCGTCATCGAAATGCTCCGTAATGCTCGCGATGCCGGCGCCGACAAGGTCTATCTCGCCACGACCAAGGAAGATGGCGTCCGCACGCTTGTCTTTCTGGATAACGGCTCGGGTGTTCCGCAGGATATGCAAGAGCGAATTTTCGATGCTCGCGTTACCTCAAAGCTCGAGAGCATGAAGATGGACCGTTGGGGCGTTCACGGTCGTGGCATGGCATTGTTTTCGATCAAGCAGAACACCGACGAGGCCCGTGTGGTCACGTCCGGCGTCGATCTTGGTTCAGCCTTTAAGGTGAGCGTTGCGACCGACCGCCTTAGTGAGCGTGCCGATCAGTCCAGCTGGCCCCAGGCCGTCAAGGATGAGGACGGACGTTATGTCTGTGCTCGCGGCCCGCATAATATTATTCGCGCTGCCTGTGAGTTTGCGCTCGAGGAGCTGCGTGGTTGCGATGTTTATCTTGGTTCTCCGTCTGAGATTGCCGCGACCCTTTATGCTCAGGCGTCAAGTCGGCTCGATACGTCTCGTCTCCTGTTCATTGACGACGAGAGCGAGCTTCCGGTTGTCGATCGTTTAGGCCTTGCCTCCGATGCCGAGGACTTTATCCGCATCTGTTCGGGTTTGGGTCTTGAGATGTCCGAGCGCACGGCACATCGCATTTTGGCAGGGCAGATTAAGCCCGTTCGCGGTGTGACCGCGCGTTTGCTGCGCGAGCGTGATTCTTCCTCGCATGCGCCGGCTCCTGTCGATCTTGCGAAAGATCGTCGCGGGCTACGTATTGCCAAGGATGACATGACACAGTTTTCGCGTGCTGTGGAGCGCGACTTTAATGACCTTGCCGCCCGGTACTATCTCAACCTTTGCGGCGACCCAAAGATTCGCGTTTCGCGTGATCGAATCACTGTGACCTTCGATCTTGCTAAAGAGGAATAGTGCCTTTACCGAGTCCACTCGGTACGATACAGTTATTGCAGTTAAAACGTACTTTTAAACGCAGGAGTTTCTTCATGGATTGCCTGAAGGTATCAAGCAAATCATCACCCGCGTCCGTTGCCGGCGCCATCGCCGGCATGGTCAAGGATGGTGTACCCGTCAACATCCAGTGTGTCGGCGCCGGTGCGGTCAACCAGGCCATTAAGGCCGTAGCTATCGCGCGCGGTTTTTTGATTCCAACCGGGTTTGATATTTCCTGCGCGCCCGTGTTCTCCGACATCCTCATTAACGGGGAGTCGCGCACGGCCATCCGTCTTTCTATTTACGTTCACCAGATCAATCGAGCTGCTATGGATAACGTCGTCATGGATGATGTTAAGCCTGTGGCATAGCTTCTGCTTGCCTTGTTTCGCTCCCCATCGTTAGGACTTATGCACATGGACCAGCGTTCCGTACGCGATATTCTTGCCGGTAAAACCTACTTTATCCGCACCTTTGGCTGTCAGATGAATCAGCACGACTCCGAGCGTGTGAGCGGTCTGCTTGATTCGTATGGCTGCCTCATGGCGCTCGATCCCGCGCATGCCGATATCGTTGTCTTCATGACATGCTGCGTGCGCGAGGCCGCCGATACTCGCCTGTACGGTCAGTGCAATTCCTGCAAAAGCCTGCCGCCTTCGCCTTCGGGCAAGCGTGTGGTTGCCGTGGGCGGCTGCATTGCGCAGCGTGATGGCGAGGGCCTGCTCACCAACGTCGATAACGTCAATGTCATCTTTGGCACGCATTCTATCGCACATGTGGCCGAGCTCATTGCCGAGGCGTTCCTTGACGGCAAGCGTCATATCCGCACCAATGAGCATGAGGATACGGATGCCATGAGCATGCCGTGGCATCGCGAGACCCAGTATCACGCCTGGGTGCCCATCATGACGGGCTGCAATAATTTCTGCACCTATTGCATCGTGCCGTACGTGCGCGGTCGCGAAAAGAGCCGCCCCTTCGAGGAGATTGTCGACGAGGTGACTGGTTTGGTGCGCCAGGGCGTGCGTGAGATTACGCTGCTAGGCCAAAACGTTAACTCATATGGTCGCGATCTGTTTGGCAAGCCGCGTTTTGCCGATCTGCTGCGTGCCGTGGGCGATACGGGTGTGGAGCGCATCTTCTTTACGTCTTCGCATCCCAAGGACCTGTTGCCTGAGACCATCGACGCTATGGCCGAGACGCCTGCCGTTATGCCGCAGCTGCACTTGGCCGTCCAGTCAGGTTCGACGCGGATCCTCAAAGAGATGAATCGCCGTTATACACGCGAGGACTATTTAGGCCTGGTCGATCGCATTCGCAACCGTATGCCCGATATCGCGCTCTCGACCGACATTATCGTCGGCTTCCCAGGCGAGACTGAAGAAGATTTTGAGCGGACGCTCTCGCTTGCCGAGACGGTCCGCTATGCCCAGGCCTATACCTTCATCTATTCCAAGCGCGCCGGTACCCCGGCCGCAGAGATTGACGATCCTACGCCGCATGAGGTTATTCTCGAGCGTTTCAACCGCCTGGTTAAGGTTATCGAGACCACGGCGCACGAGTACAACCAGGGTGAGCTTCATACTGTGGTGCCGGCGCTCATTGAGGGAACGAGCAAAAAGAATGACGCGGTGCTACTGGGCAAGAGTCCCAAGGATCAGACCGTGCATGCGCCTATCCCAGAGGGTTACAGCATCGACCAGCTTGTTGGCAAGATCGTTGATGTTGACGTTGACGTTGCCAAGACCTGGTATTTGTCTGGCTCCGTTGTGGGCGAG
>CABUQY010000040.1 GCA_902493915.1 uncultured Collinsella sp. | reverse complement strand
CCACCGGCGGCAGGGCATCGGCGGGAGCGTCATCGAGCAGGCGCCCCGCCTCGGCACGACTGATGCCCGGACGCGCCAACATGGGGTTTGCCGCCACGCCGGCGACGGCATCGTCATTGAGCGCACGGAAAAGCTCCGACATAAACCACGTCTGATACCCTTCCGGATAGTCGCTCCAGGTGCCACCGAGCACGATGAGCTCTATCTTATCGGTCGCATGCCCCATCTGCGAAAGCGCCGTCAAACGGGCGCTCACCTGCAGATATGGATCGAAGCAGTTTTGCTCTGCACGGGCGCACGCCGGCTCGGCGTGCAGATAGCTTTTGGGCATGCGCAGGTCGTTGGGGCAAAACAGGCAATCGCCCGAGCACGGCCACGGCTTGGTGATGACGGTAATGGTCGCTACGCCCGAAGCCGTGCGACGAGGCTTCATGCGTAGCACCTGCAGCAGTTGACGCTCTAGCTCGGCGTCGACATTCCATACCGTCCAACGAGCCGGCTCCTCGCGCTTCACCCGCTGGTAAAACGGCAGCAGGCGACGCTTGGCCAGATCGCGCTTGTCGGCACCCTCACGGCGTGCCTCGGCATGTATCAGTTTGACGAGCGCTTTGTCGTCCACGGTCTCGCCGCGACGCAGAGCCTCGAGTATGTTCAAGATAATCTGTTCCATGCCCCCATTGTAAAGGCAAAGGCGCCGAAGCCAATCTCGGCTTCGACGCCTTCACCAAACAGCGCGTCTATATCTTCGCCTAGGCTTTCGTCTGCCTCACTACTCCGAATCAAACGACATGTCGCCCGAACCGACCTCAAAACGATACGTGGCAGACTTATCGCCGTTATCGAATTCAAGATTCAAAACGGTCTCGCCGTCGTAGCCAAGCGGAAGGAAATCGCTCTCGAAGTCGCCGCTGCCCAAGGTGAGGCTCGCCTTAAAGCCCGTCGAGTTCGGAACCGTCATCTCCACATCGCCCGAGCCCACGCTCACGTCCATCGACTTCGCGGGGGCCTGGTAGAGCTCGAACGTCACATCGCCCGAACCGACCTCGGCATTCAGGGTATCGGTCACGGTACCCGTAAACTCGACGTCTCCCGAGTCCAAAGTCAGGTTGAGGTCATGACACGCAATGCCCGCGACCGTCAGATCACCCGATCCCACATTCGCTGTGATGCCCACCATGTTATCGGCAACATCGCGCGGCAGTTCGACGGTAACCGTGCGGTCAATGGCGCGCTCGTCATCGCAATCGAACTGGCGAATCTTGAGCGTAGAACCCTTGATTTCGGCCAGGTTCTGGGTTGCCGCATCGAAGGCAACGGTCCCCGTTGCCACGCGACCGCTTTCAATTACGCGCACTGGCCCGCCGGAGACGTGTTTGACCTCGACCGTGCCCGACGTCACGTCCAAATCAAGCGATGTGAACGCGTCGGCATCAAACGTTTCGCTCGAAAGCTGTTGAGGCCGAGCGGAATAGTTACCGCTATCCAAAAGATCGTCCTCGTCAAGCGCATCGTCCATACCAGACAAGCCGGATACAACATCTTCGAGATCCCACGGACCATCAAAATGAATCAATGTCCGCGAAACGCCAAAGACAAGCCCAACAATGAGCACAAACGCTCCGATGCCAACACCCAGGCGTACCTTGGATTCATGCGAAAGCTTCATCATTCGTCACCCTCTTTGGCACATGGCTCAGCGGTGGTCGTGGTAGCCACGTCAGCATCGGGTTCCGCAGAAGCATCCTTCCCCTGGGCCTTGATCGCCACCGACGCCGGACCAACCTGAATATCCCCGCGCGCCCAATCACCATCGAGCGCACGCGCCACCCAGTGATAGATGGGAATCGTAAAGAAGATCAGCGCGGCAAAGGGGCCGGCACCAAACAGGAACATCAGCAAAAAGAACAGCAGCCAGCACACGGCCCAATACGGGAACGACTGGAACGGGCCCTTCACCGGAGTCGAGCCAACCGCGGTGCCACTCGTCGCCTGCGCCGTAGCGGCATTGGCGGCCTGCGCACTCCAGCTTGCCGCCTGCGCCGCCTTGGCTGCGGCATCACTTGCCTGCGTAGCTGCCTCCGTGGCGCGTGCCGCCGCCTCATGGGTGCGAGCACGCTCTGCCGCCTCGGCCTCGCGCTGACGGGCGCGGTCCTCGTTCTCAAACTCGATATCGTCCTCGATCTCGTCGCTCGGATTGAGCAGCTCGTCCAGGCTCACGCCATAGAGTTTGGCGAGCGAGATCAGGTTCTCGGTATCGGGCGAGCTCTCCGCGCGCTCCCATTTACTGACTGCCTGGCGCGACAGCCCCAGCTTTCGCGCCAGCCCTTCTTGGCTAAAACCCTTGCTGCGACGAAGGTCGGCGAGCCGCTGCGCAGTTTCTACATTCATGGTTCCTCCTATGTGATGCCAGCCGTGCCGCCGGACCGTTTTTGTTCTTAAGGCGCCTTGCACAGTTAAAAATCTATCCGCCACCGCCAAGAGCATGCCACCTATTCTAGTGAGATTTTTGACAACCGGCGGTTGCGGGCACATATGAGCTGCGGAAATGTGTCCAAACAAAGCAATGACCCGTAGCTTGGTTGTCCCCGTTGCGGCGTTAACGGTAGTATGGTCGTACTGTTTATTCCGCACCGCCAACGGAGGGAGTCCCGCGCCGTGAACCGCGATTTCGCCTCATCGCTCATCCAGCTCAACAACACGTTCTATCGCGAGCACTCCGCCTCCTTCTCCGATACGCGCCAGGCCCCGTGGCCCGGCTGGGTACGCACCATGGACATCGCGCTCGGGCAGCTCGACGTCGCCACGATCGAGCATCCCGTCCGCGTCTTCGATCTCGCCTGCGGCAATATGCGATTCGAGAACTTTGCAGCCGGCGGCGCACTTGCCGCCAAGGGTGTCGACGGCGCAAACCCCTCGGCAGATGCCAGCTGCCCGTTTGAGTTCTATGGCGTCGACTCGTGCCAAGACCTGGCCATCGATGCACATGGCCACGCGCTTCGCATTCCCAACCTGCACTTCCAGGAACTCGACGTGCTCGACGCCCTCATGAAGCTCAACCCCGCCGAAACACCCGACGTGCTTTTCGACGCCCCGCTCGCCGACATCTCGGTCTGCTTTGGCTTTATGCACCACGTGCCGTCGTGCGAGTACCGCGTACGCGTGCTCGACGCCCTGGTGCGGCAGACGCGCCCGGGCGGCATCATCGCCATCAGCTTTTGGGAGTTTATGAACGATGAGCGCATGGCGCGCAAGGCCGTTCGAGCCGAAGCCCGTGCCGAGCTCACCCCGCCGTTTGAGGGTTACGATTCCGCGCAGTTTGAAGCCGGCGACCACCTCATTGGCTGGCAAAACGACCGCCACGCCTACCGCTATTGCCATCACTTTGACGATCAGCAGATCACCGACCTGGTGCGCGGCGTCCGTACGTTCTACAAGAGCGGCGAGGTCCCCGTGCGCGAGCTTGAGCGCTTCCATGCCGATGGTCGCAGCGGCGAGCTCAACCGCTATGTAATCCTCAAGCGCCTGTAGGCACCGACGACTCGCCGCCGGGCCGCACCACATCTTTCGGGCAAACTATGCCCACCCTTTTTTCAACCCATTGACGGAACGCGCAGCTATGCGTTCCATACTTATGACCAAGGAGCCTCATGGGAGCCGTCCACGTTCGCACGCCTAAGAACTTTGTGCTCGCGGAGCGCCTGGAGCGCTACGTCGATGCGATTGAGACGAACCCTGAAATCTATGCCGGAGATTGGCGCGAGGCCTGTGCGCCAGTTGGCAGCAAGCCCTTTGAACACCTTCACCTGGATCTTGGCTGTGGCAAGGGAACGTACCTTGTAGAGCGCGCGGCCCACGAGCCAAACACCCTCTTTATCGGTATGGACCAGGAGCCCATCTGTATCGCCTATGCCGCGCAGAAAATCTGCGAGCAGGAACTGACCAACGCACTCGTCCTGCCCCGAAGCGCCGCATCGCTGCCGCAGCTGTTTGCCGCAGGCGAGCTCGATGCCATCACCATCAACTTTCCCACGCCGCAGCCCAAGGCCAAGTACGCCAAAAAACGACTCGTCCATGTCGACCATCTGATGCTCTACCGCCCGCTCTTTGCAGCCGGCACCACCGTCACGCTGCGCACCGACAGCAAGCCATTGCGCGACTACGCCCTGGGGCAGTTTGCCTCGGCCGGCTACGACACGCTTTGGGTAAGTGACGACGTTCGCCGCGACCATCCCGAGCATCCCGAGACCGAATATGAATGCCGCACGCGCGAAATGGGCGCCGCTGTCTATGGCATCTGCGCCACACCCGGCACGCAGCCAACCGACGAACAGCTCACAGTAGGACGCGCGCAGGAGCAAAGCCTTGCCTGCTACCTGCCCGATAACCTCGATGAGCTCACCTATGTACCTCTGGGCATGGAAGAAGCCGTCGAGAACTTTAGAAACCGCGCCCGCAAAGGCAAGAAGCGCCTGCCGCAAGAGCACTAACTTCAAGCGCCCATTTCCTGCATTTTCTCGCGCGCTGGCACCCCGCGGCGCCGCTACGCCATAATAGTTGGCGGACAATCGCGAGAGAAAGCAACCACATGGCACAGACCACGACAGATACCGCTGCCAGCACCGTTTCCGGTGCCGGGGCCGCCAGCTCATTCTCGGGCGGCACGGGAACCGAAGCCGAGTTTGGCTCGCTCGGCGCGCTCTCCCCCACCTGGTGGGAGCCCGAGGACGGCAGCGAGCCCGAGCCATGGCTCACGGCCGATCAAGCCTTCGAACGCTTCTTTGAATGGACGAGCGATCGCGGCATTGAGCTGTGGGACCACCAAGAAGAGGCCCTCATGGACCTGGCTGCCGGCGATCACGTCATTTTAGGCACACCGACCGGATCGGGTAAATCGCTCGTCGCGCTGGGCATGCTCTTTATGGGCATGGCGCAGGGCAAGCGCTGCTATTACACGGCCCCCATCAAGGCCCTGGTCAGCGAGAAGTTTTTCGACCTTGTACAGGTGCTCGGCCGCGACAACGTCGGCATGATCACCGGCGATACGCACATCAACACCAAGGCGCCCGTCATCTGCTGCACGGCCGAAATCCTTGCCAACGATGCGCTGCGCGAGGGTGAGGACGCCGATGTGGGCTGCGTGGCCATGGACGAGTTCCACTACTTTGCCGACCCCGACCGCGGCTGGGCCTGGCAGGTGCCGCTGCTCACCCTGCCCCACACGCAATTCATGCTCATGAGCGCCACGCTCGGCGATGTCACCGCGATCGCCGCCTCGCTCGAGGAACACACCGGCGCTACCTGCGACCTAGTCGTCGACGCCCCGCGTCCCGTACCGCTGAGCTACGACTATGTGACGACCTCCCTCGAGGGCACCGTCGAGCTCGCGATGCGTCGCGGCGAGGCCCCGCTCTACATCGTGCACTTTAGCCAGGATGCCGCACTTGCGACGGCACAGTCACTCGCCAATTTTGGCATCGCCAGCAAGGAGCAGCGCGAGGCCATCAAGGAAGCGGCCAAGGGCACGAGCTTCTCGACGGCCTTTGGTAAGATTCTCAAGCGCCTGCTTGGATGCGGCGTCGGCGTGCACCATGCTGGCATGTTGCCGCGCTATCGCCTGCTGGTCGAGCGCTTGGCGCAGCAGGGTCTGCTGCCCGTCATCTGCGGCACCGATACGCTCGGCGTCGGCATCAACGTACCCATCCACACCGTGGTGCTCACCGCGCTCACCAAGTTCGATGGCTACAAGATGCGTCGTCTGCGCGCCCGCGAGTTCCACCAGATTGCCGGTCGCGCCGGCCGCTCGGGCTTTGATACCGAGGGCATGGTGATTGCCGAGGCACCCGAGCACGAGATCGAGAATGCCAAGCTTATGGCCAAAGCGGGCGACGACCCCAAAAAGCTCCGTAAGATTAAAAAGAAAAAGGCCCCCGAGGGCTTTGTCACCTGGAACAAGCAGACCTTTGAGCGCCTGATCGAGACGCAGCCCGAGACGCTCAAGCCGCGCCTGCGCATCACACACTCCATGGTGATTAGCGTGGTCGAGCAGGGCGGCGATGCCCGAGCCCGCGTACACGACCTCATCGAGACGAGCTTGCAGACCCCCGAGGAAAAGGCCAAGCTCGAGGTTCGCGCCGACGAAATCTTCGCCACGCTCATCGATTCCGGCGTCGTCGTTCGCACCGAGGTGCCGCCCGCACCCGACGCCCCGACTGACGCCGCACCAGACATCGACTATGCGCTGACGGTCGATCTGCCCGAGGACTTCGCGCTCGATCAGCCGCTCTCGCCGTTCTTGCTTGCCGCATTGGAGCTGCTCGATCCCGAGAGCGAGACCTATACCATGGATCTAATCTCAATGGTCGAGGCAACGCTCGAGGATCCCAAGCAGGTGCTGCGCGCACAGGAGCGCGCCGCACGCGATCGCGCTATGGCCGAAATGAAGGCCGACGGCATCGAGTATGAGGAGCGCTTGGAGCGCATTCAAGACGTCACGTACGAAAAGCCGCTCGAGGATTTGCTCGATGCCGCCTTTGACAAGTACTGCCAGGAAGTGCCCTGGGCAAACGACTACCAGCTCTCTCCCAAGAGCGTCCTGCGCGATATGCTGGAAAGCGCGAGCGATTTTAAGGGCTACATTCAAAAGCTCGGCATCGCCCGCTCCGAGGGCATTTTGCTGCGCTACCTGGCAGAGGCTTACCGTTCGCTCGACCGCACCGTACCCATTGAGAAGCGCGACGAGCGCCTGCGCGACATTATCTCGTGGCTGGGCTTTGTGGTGCGCTCGGTGGACTCGAGCCTGGTGGATGAGTGGGAGAACGCCGGCAACCCGGCAGCCCTCGATGCCGCACCGCCGCAGGGCATCGACGAAGTCGTGGCAGACCGCCGTGGCTGCACCCTGCTGGTGCGCAACGCGCTCTTCCGCCGCGTGACCCTTGCCGCCCGCGAGCATGTTCGCGACCTGGGCGAGCTCGACGACGACTGGGGCATGAGCGAGATCCGCTGGCAAAAAGCACTCGACGCTTACCACGAGCAGCACGAGGAAATCCTCACCGACGGAGATGCCCGCAGCGCCGCGATGTTTTCCATTGACGAGTCCGACGAGAAGACCGCGCACGTATGGCACGTGCACCAGATCTTTGCCGACGAGGATGGCGACCACGATTTTGGCATCATGGGCGATGTCGATCTGGACGCCACGCAAGACGGCGGCGAGGTCATCTTCAAAAACTACCGCGTCGGCTTTATCGAGGACCTGCTCGAGGACTAGCCGAACGTACCGAAACGAAACGAAGCGGGGCCGTTGGCAATTTCGCCAGCGGCCCCGCTTTTGCACTATCCGCTATACCTTACTCGGCATCCTCGATCTCATACGAATCCGCCTCGGCTGGCTCATCGTTTGTCTCTGACGCAGCCCCGCGCGCCTCGTCAAACGCCGCCTTCATGGTCTTGTTGCCCCACGTGAGCTTGCGAATGGTAAGATCGTCGGCCTTCTTGTTGGCTAGGCGCAGATTGTTCTCGGAGGACAGCAACGCCTCCTTGGTTTTCTGCAGATGGCTAATCGTCTTGTCGATCTCATCAATCGCCGTTTGGAACTTGCGGCTCGCGATCTCGTAGTTGCGACCGAAATCATTCTTGAACTTTTCCATCTTGGCTTCGAAGTTCGTAACGTCGATATTCTGCTGTTTGTACTCCGCTAGCTCCTGCTTATAGCGCAGCGAACCCATGGCGGCGTTGCGAAGAAGCGTAATCATGGGAATGAAAAACTGCGGGCGGATCACGTACATCTTCTCGTAGCGATAGCTCACGTCGACTATCCCTGCGTTATAGAGCTCGCTCTCGGGCTCGAGCAGCGTGCAGAGCACCGCGTACTCACAGCCTTTTTGGCGGCGATCGTGATCGAGTTTCTTAAAGAAGTCCTCGTTTTTATGCTTGGTCGTGGTCTCGTCGTTCTCGTTTTTCATCTCGAACATAATCGAAATGACCTCGTTACCGCTTGCGTCGCACTCGCGGAAGATAAAGTCGCCTTTGGTACCCTCGGACGCATCGTTATCTTTCTCGAAGTACGCGTTGGGAAACGCCGTCATGCGCAGACGGTTGAACTCGGTCTCGCAGTGCTGCTCGAGCGACTCGCCCACCATCTTGGTGGACAGGCGGACCTTCATGTCCTTAAGGCGCTCAATCTCTTCATCCTTGTAGCGAATCAGGTCATCGCTCGCGCGCTTGGCCTGCGCAAGCTCGAGCTCGTGTGCCGCCTTGGCTTGCTCCTCGCGAGAATCGCGCACCGCCAGCTCGCTCGTCAGCTTGGCACGCGCTTCGTCACGCTCACGCTCTGCTGCGGCAACCGCCTCCGATAGGTTCATTTTGGCCGTCAGTTCCTGTTCGCGCAGCTGAGCACGCAGACCCTCGGCTTCCTGCTCGGACTGAGCCTTTGCGACGGAAAACTTCTCTTGTACCTGCGCGCGATAGTCAGCAAGCGTGCGCTCGGCCTCGCTGCGAGCGGCCTCGAGCTCACGCTGCGACTCGGCCGCAGCAGCAGCAAGCGCCATCTCCTGGGCCTTGTCCGCCGCGGCAAGCCTGGCCTGCAGCTCGGCAATCTGAGCATCACGTGCAGCTAAATCGTTTTGAGCAGCATTACGTGCCGCCGCCTCGGCAAGCCTGGCTTCATCATCTTTGCGCCCCAACTGCGCACGCAGGTTGTCGATCTCGCGCTGCAGCTCGGCATTCTCCTTTTGAGCATCGGCGCGGGCCTCAACCGCCGCACGCTGGCTTGCACTCTCGCGCTCTGTGGCAGCGCCCTCGAGCTTGGCGCGCAGCTCGGCAAGCTCAGCATCGCGCTTGGCAACCTCTTGTGCCAGCTGCTGAGCTGCAGCATTCTTCTGCTCGACAAGCTGAGCGTTGCGCTGAGACTCTGCCTCCTGCAAAGCGGCTGACGAACGCGAGCGCTCAAGCTCCAGCGCCTGCTCGCCCTCGCGTCGAGCCGCCGCTACGCGCTCATCCAGGTCACGCGAGAACTCAGCATCGCGCACTTGCTTGACGATATCCGCATAGCCGGACGCATCGACCTTAAAAACTTCGCCGCAATGCGGGCACTTGATCTCGTTCATAGCAGCTCCTCAATGGACGCAAATTTCAACCGCCTACACTCTACCGCGCCGCGCGGACAAAATAGGCGCCGCTGCCAGAATGGCAACGGCGCCAGAACCGCCACAAAGGTGCCTGTCCCCTTCGTGGCGGTTTGCGAGCTACAGTCCAAAGAAATTCAGGATCTGGTCTCGGCTTACGGGCTTGTAGTCGTTGGCGTCGAGGCCCACATCGTAGCGATAAATGGGACGCTCGCGATCGCGGTTGCGTGCGTTGGTGCGGTCACCCCTGCTGTGGATATGCCCATGCAGCATAATGGCGCCACGTGCCTTGCCGTTCCAGCTGAGCATGGGGTAGTGGCTCATAACCAGACGATGGCCCTTGGCATAGCCGGGAGCAATCTCCAGGTAATCGCGCACGTCTTCCCAAATCTGCGGTACGTCGGGATCTTCCCAGTCGCCGTCATGGTTACCACGGATGAGCGTCACGTTCTGGCATTCGATACGCTCGCGCAGGCGCACCGCCTCCGCCAGGGGCAAATGATAGGTAAAGTCACCCAAAATATAGAGGCGGTCATCCGCAGCCACGCACTCATTGATGGCATCGATGACCTTGCGATTCATCTCCTCGACCGAGCCAAACGGCCGATCCATGTCGTGCAAGATATTCGTATCGCCCAGGTGCAGGTCGGCGGTAAACCACATCATCGTCTCTGTCCTCATTTCGCAACGTGTTCAACTCGTGCTAAGTATACAGACGCAGCGATGTGGCGGTTATCCAAAGAGCCCGCCGAACAGTCCGCGGCGGCGTTTGTCTTTCTTTTTCGACGCATCACTCTGGGCGTTCTTGCCCTGCCGCTTCTTACGATCCTGCTCCAACTCATCGTCATCGAGTAGCAGATCCCACTCAAACGGATCGTCTGTCAGATCGAACAGATCATCGTTATCAAACATGGCCGCCTCCCTTACCGATTAGCGAGCATCCACCACGTAGAGTCCAACGCGCACCTGATGCCACGGGCTGCGTTCGGGAGCAACCTGTTGCACGCGGGCCTCAAATACGTCCTCGTGGCCGTAATACATCATCAAGGACAGCGGGCCGACCTCGTTTCCCGGAACATACCCAAGCTTGGTGTTGCCGTAATAGATCGCAACCGCCTCGGGGTCATGGGGATTATCGCGCTCGGCACACAGCGTCAGCTTATCGCCGACCTTAAGATCGCCCAGGACCAAAGCGCCGTCGGCATATTGAAATCCTGCGATGTGAAACGACAGAAGAACACGTGAAGGCTCGTACATAGCAGCTCCTCTAACAGCAGGATAAATCGGCGCTTAACCGTACTGAGAAGCTTACGGGCCCGTGCGGACACAAATTCGCCCCACCCGCGCCTTTTCGACCGTTTGTCGCTACACCATCTGATTCTAATGCACAAACATGCGCACGAACTTGTGCTTCCAGCTTGCGTAAGGAGCATAGCGGAATGGCACGTCCAACCACGTTGCCTTGTTCACGATGCTCTTCTTGTGGCTAAACGTATCGAAGCTCTCGTGTCCATGGTACTGCCCCATACCGCTCGCGCCCATGCCGCCAAAGCCCATATGGCTCGTAGCCAAGTGCATGATCGTGTCGTTGACACAGCCGCCGCCAAAGGGCACGTAACGCACAAAGCGCTGCTGAACTGCGCGATCCTGGCTAAAGATATACAGAGCCAGCGGCGTCGGACGATCTGTAATAAACGTCTCGGCCTCGTCTAGGCTCTCAAACGTCAGCACCGGCAAAATGGGGCCGAAGATCTCCTCCTGCATCACGGCGTCATCGGGGGTCACGCCGTCCAAAATCGTCGGCTCGATCTTGAGCGACGACTCGCGCGCCGTGCCTCCAAGCACAACCTTATCGGGGTCGATCAGCCCGCGTACGCGCGCAAAATGCTTGGCGTTGACGATATGCCCGTAATCCTCGTTATCGAGCGGATGCTCGCCAAACATACGGCGGGCCTCCTCCTTGATAAGGTCCAGCAGCTCGTCGTGCACGCGCGCATCGACCAGCAGGTAGTCGGGCGCTACACAGGTTTGCCCCACGTTGAGCCATTTACCAAAGGCGATACGCCGCGCCGCGACCTTCAGGTTTGCCGTCGCATCCACGATGCAGGGACTCTTTCCGCCCAGCTCAAGCGTCACGGGCGTAAGGTTTTTACTTGCACGCTCCATGACGAGCTTGCCGACCGGAACGCTACCGGTAAAGAAGATCTTGTCCCAGTGCTCATCGAGCAGCGCTTCGTTCTCGGCGCGCCCGCCCTCGACAACCGTCACCAGGCGCGAATCAAATGCCTCTTCACAGATTTGCTTGAGCACCGCGCTCGATGCCGGAGCATATGCGCTCGGCTTGATGACCACGGTATTGCCCGCGGCAAGGGCGCCGGCGAGTGGCTCGAGCGTCAGCAAAAACGGGTAGTTCCACGGAGCCATGATGAGTGTGACGCCATAGGGCACGGCCTGCGTCTTGCACACACTCACGGCGTTGGCGAGGTCACACGGACGCAGACGCGGGCGACTCCATCGAGCCACATGCGCAATCTGATGTCGAATCTCGGAAAGCGACGTGCCGATCTCGCACATATAGGCCTCGTCATGCGACTTTCCCAAATCGGTCTTGAGCGCATGGGCGATATCGGCCTCGTGGGCCCGTACCGCATCGCGTAAACTCACGAGCGCACGACGCCGAGCATCGACATCAAACGTGGCGTGCGTCTTAAAGTAGGTGCGCTGATCGCCGACGATGCGCGCAATTTCCTCGGTGTTCATGGCAACCTCCTAGTTCTCGTCCTCAAACATACCACCCGCGACGACCTCGTACATACGCTCGAGCTCCAAACGGTCCATCAAAAGTGGAACGGGGTATAGCGGATTGGCCTCGGCATCGGCATGTGCCGCCATCTGCGGAATGTCGGAGCGGCGAATGCCCGAGACATATCTGGGGATTCCCAGGGTCTCGTTCATACAATCGATCCAATCGATAAAGGCCTCGGCCGCCAGGCTGTCCTGCGCGTTAACCGGCGCGATGCCGGCCATGCGGGCGAGATCGGCGAGCTTAGGAGTAGCAGCTTCGCCATAAGCGCGAAGCATATGCGGCAGGATGATCGCGTTGGCCAAACCGTGCGGAATTCCGTATCGGCCGCCCAGACTGTGCGCGATGGCATGCACATATCCAACATAGGAGCGGGTAAACGCAACGCCCGCCTTATACGCCGCCGAAAGCATATTGCGACGCGCACGCATGTCGTCGCCATGCTCATAGGCCTCGAGCAAATTGTCGTGGATGAGCTGCACCGCCTGTCGCGCCATCTTACGCGTATAGGGCGTGGTGCTTCGCCCGATAAAGGCCTCGACGGCATGCGTCAGGGCGCCCATACCCGTCTGCCCCGTAATGGAGGCGGGCAGACCGCGCGTAAACTCGGGGTCGTGCACCGCAAAGCGCGGGATAAGCACAAAGTCGTTAATGGGGTACTTGTAGTGCGTCTCGTCATCGGTGATAACCGCCGCGAGCGTGACCTCGCTTCCCGTGCCTGCCGTAGTGGGAACGGCGATAAGCAGCGGCAGGCGACGATGAATCCGCAGCAGGCCGCGCATCTTGTTGATGGGCTTGCTTGGCTGCGTGATGCGTGCACCCACGCCCTTGGCGCAGTCCATGGCCGATCCTCCGCCAAAACCGATAATGGCCTGGCAGGCGCTCTCTCGATACAGGGACGCTGCCTCCTCCACATTCGAGACCGTGGGGTTCGCACGCGTTTCGGCATAGACCGCAACGCCAACCCCCTGAGCCGTAAGCGCACGCTCGAGTGATGCCGTGAGCCCCAAACGTGCAATACCAGGGTCCGTCACGATAAGGACCTTCTGGATCGAGCGCTTTTGAAGCACCGCGGGCACATCCTCGGCATGCTCCAAAATGCGCGGCTCGGTATAGGGCAGGATCGGCAATGCAATGCGAAAAACCGTCTGATATGTTCGGCACCAGGCACGACGGGCTAGATGCATAAAGGAAACTCCTTCATTTGTTGATTGGTCAACATTTGCTCGACCGATTGTACTCAGCGGCGGTCAAAGGCGGCCTGCCAATCGTTAATCAATCAACATCTTCATATCTCAAAATTATTTTATTAAAAATCATTCCTAATAGGCTTCACATTTGGTTGCATTTATGGATAATAGAACCCGTCAAGACGCACGTCCGGAGAGGGCCCTTACGGGACCGGACAAGCGCCCCATCGCCATCGATCGAAAGGATCGAATCATGAAGTTTGTTTGCCCCGTTTGCGGTTATGTGGAAGAGTTCGACGGCGACCAGCTGCCCGAGGACTTCAAGTGCCCCCAGTGCGGCGTTCCCGGTTCTCGTTTCTTGAAGCAGGAGGAGGGTCAGCTCGAGTGGGCTGCCGAGCACGTCGTGGGCGTCGCCAAGATGGAGGGCGTCTCCGAGGACATCGTTGCCGACCTGCGCGCCAACTTTGAGGGCGAGTGCTCTGAGGTCGGTATGTACCTGGCCATGGCTCGCGTCGCCCATCGCGAGGGCTATCCCGAGATCGGCCTGTACTGGGAGAAGGCTGCCCACGAGGAGGCCGAGCACGCCGCCAAGTTCGCTGAGCTCCTGGGCGAGGTCGTGACCGACTCCACCAAGAAGAACCTCGAGATGCGCGTTGAGGCCGAGAACGGCGCCACCGCCGGCAAGACCGATCTTGCCAAGCGTGCCAAGGCCGCCGGCCTCGATGCCATCCACGACACCGTGCACGAGATGGCTCGCGACGAGGCCCGCCACGGCAAGGCTTTCGCCGGCCTGCTCAAGCGCTACTTCGGCTAAGCCAATCGCCTGAGAGACATTCTCTAGCACGATAAGGCCCGAACCGTATTGGTTCGGGCCTTTTTCGTTGGCTTATTGCAGCTGTTCTTGAAGAACGATGAGCGACTGAGGGCTCAGGTCGTCGTATTGTATGAGGACGCGAGATGGAGCGTTCTTAGTCGATGCCCGATCACCCGTCCACAGGCAATCGGCGATATTGACATAGGAAATACGAGCGTCAGCGAGAGCCT
>CABUQY010000039.1 GCA_902493915.1 uncultured Collinsella sp. | reverse complement strand
ATCTCCACTTGGACGAGAAGCGTACCCGCGTGACCGAGCTCGAGGCCAAAAGTGTTGCCCCTGGCTTTTGGGATGACGCCGACGCCGCCCGTGCCACCATGGAGGAAATCGCGCGCACCAAGGAAGATATCGCTGCCGTGGACAACGCGCGCGGCGAGCTTTCCGATGCCCGCGCCGCGCTGGAGCTTGCCGAGGAGATGGGGGATGACCCCGATGCCGCCGCCCTTCGCGAGGAGGCTACAGCCACGGCTGAGCGCCTGGCCCGTGCCATCGATGAGCTTGAGCTTTCGAGCTGGTTTACCGGTGAGTTCGATCACGGCGATGCCATTGTGACCATCAAGCCCGGACAGGGTGGTCTGGAGGCCCAGGACTGGACCTTCATGCTATTTAAGATGTACATGAAGTACTGCCAGCGTCGCGGCTGGAAGGTCACGATTAACGACTGCCCCGCCGCTGAGGTCATCGGCATCGACCGCGCGACCTTTACCGTCGAGGGCAAGGACGCATTTGGCATGCTGCGCGCCGAGGCCGGCGTCCACCGCTTGGTTCGCATTAGCCCCACCGACGACAAGAAGCGCCGCCAGACCACGTTTGCCGGCGTCGAGGTCATCCCCGTGCTACCCGATGATATCGATATCGAGATCAGCCCCGATGACATCCGCGTGGACGTGTACCACGCGAGCGGCCCGGGCGGTCAGGGCGTTAACACCACCGACTCCGCCGTGCGCGTGACGCATTTCCCCAGCGGCATTGTGGTCACCTGCCAAAACGAGCGCAGCCAGATCCAGAACAAGGCCGCGTGCATGCAGATCCTCAAGGCTCGCCTGTACGAGATTGAGCTCGAGAAGCGCGCCGAGGCCCTGGATGAGATTCGCGGACCCAAAACCACGATTGGTTTTGGCAACCAGATCCGCAGCTACGTGCTCTACCCGTATCAGATGGTTAAGGACCTACGCACGGGCGTTGAGACCAGCAACGTCGAGGCAGTTCTTGACGATGGCGACCTGGACCCGTTTGTTATTGGCTACCATCGCTGGGCCACTGGCAACGCTGACGCAGAGATCCCATCTGCATAAACCGCCCGGTTTATGTGGAAATGGATAAAACCCTCCGAGCAGGGTGGTTTTGTATCCAAAGCAAACCCTGCGCAGGGGTGGTTTTTGTTCGGCGAATCGGTAGAATCGAATACAGCAAGAAGTTCGAAGCGCATCCGTTTGGGTGCGCTTTTTTGAGGGAGGTAGCATGGCATATCGTCTGGACATCAAGCGCATTCTATCGATGAACTTCTTTCACGACCTGCCCCAGATTATGTTGGGGTGCGCTCTGGCCGCTATTGCGACCGACCTGTTTTTGATTCCCAACGGCCTTGCTGCCGGTGGTGTTACGGGCCTTGCCACCATTATCCAGGCGGTCGGCGCATCGCGCGGCATATCGCTTCCCGTTGGTATTCAGACGATCGTGATGAACGCCTTGCTGTTGCTGGTCGTTATGCGCGAGGGCGGCATGTTCTACGTGGTGCAGACCGCGACGGGCTTTGTGCTGCTGGGCTTCTTTACCGATCTGTTCGCCCCGTTTGTAGCACCTCTGGCGGATGCGGACCTGATGCTCCCTGCCATGTGGGGCGGCATTATTACAGGCATCGGTTACGGCATGGTGCTGCGCGCCGGCGCCAACACCGGCGGCTCGGACACGATTGGCCAAATCATCTCGCGTAATACCTCGCTGCCCGTGGGCTCGACCGTCATGGCGATCGATGTTGCCGTATGCGCGCTGTCGGCTCCGGTCTTTTCAATCGAAAATGCACTATATGCAGGCCTTTCGATGGTCATTAGCGGCTACGTGATCGATGCCGTGGTCGATGGTGGCAACAAACGCCGTATGGTACTCATCATCTCGGACAAGTTCCCTGATATCGCTGCCGATATCATGTATGGCCTGGGTCGTGGTTGTACCAAGTTTAAGGCGACTGGCATGTATTCGGGTGCCGAGAAGCCGGTGATCATGGTCATCGTGAACCGTCGAGAGCTCAATACCCTCAAGACGATCGTGCGCGAGCGCGATCCTCACGCCATTGTGACGGTCGCCGACGTTACGGAAGCTTTCGGCGAGGGATTCAAGGACATTAGCGCGTAGGGCCGACCGCGTCCCATCCAAAAGACGTTCACATTGATAAACCGTTTCATCAGCGGTTCTGCCTGCTAAATTGTTCAAATAATGATAAAAACTCTGGTAAAGCCATCAGTTTCCAGCATAATGAATGACGTACGTGCATTGCGGCTGTGTTGGGATTACCTTCGGTGCCGTGCGCATTTTGTCTAATGAGGATGAAAGGAAGGCACAATGAGCGACGAAGAGCTCAAAAAGGTTGCCAACGAGGTAAGGAAGGGCATCGTCACCGGCGTGCACGCTGCCAAGTCCGGCCATCCGGGCGGTTCGCTCGGCGCTGCCGACATCATGACCTATCTGTACTTTGAGGAAATGAACGTCGACCCGGCCCATCCCCGCAAGGCCGACCGCGATCGCTTCGTGCTTTCCAAGGGTCACTGCGCGCCTGGTCTGTACGCCGTGCTCGCCGAGCGTGGGTTCTTCCCCAAGGAGGATCTTGAGACGCTGCGCCACATCGGCAGCCACCTGCAGGGTCATCCCAACATGAACGACACTCCGGGCGTTGACATGTCCACCGGTTCGCTCGGCCAGGGCATCTCCGCCGCCGTGGGCATGGCCGTTGCCGCCAAGCACTGGGGCGATACTTATCGCACGTACGCCCTGCTGGGCGATGGCGAGAGCGAGGAGGGCCAGGTCTGGGAGGCCGCCATGTTTGCCGGCAACCAGCAGCTCGACAACCTCTGTGTGATCGTCGACCACAACGGCCTGCAGATCGACGGTCCCGTCGAGGAGGTCAACGACCCCATGCCGCTCGCTGACAAGTTCCGCGCCTTTAAGTTCCACGTGGTGGAGCTTGCCGACGGCAACGATTTCGATCAGATCCGCGCCGCCTTTGCCGAGGCTCGCGCTACCAAGGGCCAGCCGACCGCCATTATCGCCGAGACCCTGAAGGGCAAGGGCGTGTCCTTTATGGAGAACCAGGTTGGTTGGCACGGCAAGGCCCCCAATGATGAACAGTTTGAGCAGGCCATGGCAGAGCTCACGGCCGCCGGAGAGGAGCTCTAGGATGGCAGACGTCAAGAAAATCGCCACGCGCGTAAGCTACGGCGAGGCCCTCGTCGAGCTCGCCAACGAGCACGATGACTTTGTGGTCCTCGACGCCGACCTGGCCGCCGCCACGCAGACCGGTAAGTTTAAGGCCGCCTGCCCCGACCGTTTCTTCGATGTGGGTATCGCCGAGAGCAACCTGATGGGTGTTGCCGCCGGTATCGCAACCACCGGTCGCGTTGCCTTCGCGAGCACCTTTGCCATGTTCGCCGCCGGCCGCGCCTTTGAGCAGGTCCGTAACTCCATCGGCTACCCGCACCTCAACGTTAAGATCGGTGCCACGCACGCCGGTATCTCGGTGGGCGAGGACGGTGCTACGCATCAGTGCTGCGAGGATATCGCCCTGATGCGCGTCATCCCCGGCATGACCGTTATCGTTCCGGCCGACGATGTCGAGGCCCGCGCCGTGACGCGCGCCGCCTACAAGTGCGACGGCCCCGTGTACATGCGCTTTGCCCGTCTGGCCTCGCCGGTTATCAACGACCCCGAGACCTACAAGTTCGAGTTGGGTAAGGGCATTGTCATGCGCGAGGGCGCCGATGTGACCATCATCGCCTGCGGCCTGATGGTCGGCGAGGCTCTCGAGGCCGCCGAGCAGCTTGCTACCGAGGGCATCGATGCCGAGGTCATCAACATGCACACCATCAAGCCCATCGATGCCGACCTGATCGTCAAGAGCGCCACCAAGACCGGCCACGTCGTGACCGTCGAGGAGCACTCTGTGATCGGTGGCCTGGGCAGCGCCGTTGCCGACGTCCTGTGCGAGCAGTGCCCGACGCCGCTCAAGAAGATCGGCGTCAACGACACCTTCGGTGAGTCTGGCCCGGGTGCCGAGCTCCTGCACAAGTACGGCCTAGACGCCGCCAACATCGTGGCAACCACCAAGGAGTTCTTGGCATAAGGCGGTCTGCTTTGGCCTTAACTTGAGAGCCGCTTGCGCATTGGGTCATGAATAAGCCGGGGTGCCTTCCATATGGAGGGCACCCCGGCTTTGTGTTTGGAGGCGGCAGGGAAAGAAGTTGGAGAGGTTTAACGGTCGGGGCCAGGGCGCAGTTGCGCAACATTCAGCCCTAAACCCTAACGGCCAGAGGCGAATCGGAGAGGATTTCGCCCTGAAATGCGATGGCATGCATCCACTCGAAGGTTCGCTGATTCATGCATCCTTGGCGGCAACGGCCCTCCTTGACATCATCAGGCAACCTGATGGCGTTTGAACGTCCTTATCGCGAGAGCAATACCCGTCGCGAAAAGCAGGAGGTAGAAAGCGGCGAGGAACACGGGTAGCTCGACCACGACAGGGCCTATGGCATACGAGACCATGCCGAAGAGGTTGAGGAGGTTCAGTGCGTCGTAGGGGAACAGGTAGATGACGCGGTTCGCGATGCTGCTCGTCATCGTCGGCACGAAGACCGGAATCAAGATGAGAGCGACGCCGACCGCGAGAATTCCCATGGGGCTGTCTATCTTGGCTGACAGCGCGAGCACTATCCCAAGGAGGGCTAGGGTCGCGAGATACCCGACGAGGCAGCATATGAGGGCGGCGGCTGACAGGCTTATGCCGTAGGTGCATGTGATCTTGTAGATCTGGATGGGTAGACCTGCGCCGTCGGCTCCGTAGAAGACGAGTGGTATTGCCAGGAAGACGAGTGTGAAGATCCAGTATATGGCGCTTGCCGCGATCACGGACGCCGCCGCCTTCGCGCGCCCGAGCCTTGATTTGCCGAACTTGGTGGACAGCAGGATTGCGTCGGTTTTGGCCCGGTACTCCCCGTTGAACACCGATGCGCACGTTATCACGACTGCGAGCATCGCGAATATGAGGAACTGGGCGAGGTCGAGGAACTCCTCCCATCCTCCTGCGTATCCGTACTCGATGGGCGTTTGCACGCCTTGCGCCCTCTCGCTCCAGAACGCCCTCTCATCGTCGTTGTACGAGAGGGCCCCGTTCGCGTCGAGCTCGGAGGCTATCTTCGAGCGGACTCGCCCGTAGAGGTCGACGGTGCCAGTCGTGTCGATAGCGGCTGCTGCGGACACGGGCATCTGGTAGCCTTGCATCCAAGGGCTTGTCAGCAGCGCCATGAGGGCGCCGTTCTTCGCGCTGAACTCCCAGTACTCGTCCGCCTTCTCCCCGTAGGGCTTCCTGTCCGTCCTGTACTCTTCCTTGACCTCGCCGTCCGGACCGACGAACTCCTTGAACTCGCGGAGCGCCTCGGTGGCTTCCTCGTCGGTGATGGGGCCTGCGAGCGCTTCCGCGTTTGCCTTTATCTGGGCGATGGCGGCAGTGCCTTCGAATTCGGTGCCCATCTCCTTGGGGTCGAGGGCGTACTGGGACGTTATGTTGAAGAAGGCTATGACCGCGACCAGCGCCAGGACGGCTGCTATGGAGACCTGCGAGACACGCCTTGAGAGCATCTTCTTGAGCTCGTATCTGATGAGGCTACCCACGGCGCGCTCCTTTCCTGCGTGCGATTGCGTCCCGTCCCGCTTTCGTCCGCGAAACCGGCAGGCTCCCGGACTGCTCCTGGAAGAGGTAGAGGTAGACGTCCTCCAGCGTCGGCTCCACGGCGCGCGCGCTCGGATGCGGGCGCTGCTGCGCCACCACGCGAACAATGGCAGAGCCGTCCTGGGCGTAGTGGATGTTGCCCACCGTTAGCGATACCGACATGGCGTCTGCCTCCCTCGGGGCGACAGTGCACTCCCAGACGCATCCCCTGATGTCCCCTGTGATCTCGTCGACCGTGCCCGTCGTGATGATGCCGCCAGCGCGCATCACGAGGATCTCGTCGGCGATGTACTCCACGTCAGAGACGATGTGCGTGGAGAGGATGACGATCTTGTCTTGGGCGAGAGAAGATATGAGGTTGCGGAAGCGGACGCGCTCCTTGGGGTCGAGCCCTGCGGTGGGCTCGTCGAGCACGAGGACAGACGGGTCGTTGAGCACCGCCTGGGCGATGCCGAGCCGCTGCTTCATGCCGCCGGAGAAGGTCTTGACCTTCCGCTTTGCGGCCTCTGCGAGACCGACAACTCCCAGGAGTTCGCGCGTGCGCACTTTCGCCTGCTGCGCGGTGAGCCCCTTGAGCGATGCCAGGTACATCATGAAATCGCAGGCCGTGAAGTCCGGGTAGTAACCGAAGTCCTGGGGCAGGTACCCGAGGCGTGCCCGATAGCCGTCGCCAAGCTGGTCTATAGGGGTGCCCCCGAACAACACGCTTCCCGATGTCGGACTCATGACGTCGCATATCATGCGCATGAGCGTGGTCTTGCCTGCGCCGTTGGCCCCGAGTAGGCCATAGACGCCGGGCGTGAAGCTGAAGCTCACGCGATCGACGGCGATATGGCTGCCGAACTGCTTGGTGAGCCTGTCAAGCCTGAGTTCCATGTTCGTTCCTTGTCCTTCGTTCGATGTTGCAGGTATGCAGGGGGAGAGCTAGAGCGCCGCCTTTGACGGGCGCGGCGAGAGGCCGTCTGAGACGCAGCGCATGAGCCTTGACGCCTCCAGGGCGGCGAGCGACATGGAGGCCATGAGCGCCGCGACCCATACGGCGAGAGACGCGCCCTCGTACCAGAGGGGGAACGTCGCGCTCAGCAGCCAGAGCGCCGCGAGTACGGATATCGCAGGGGCGACGCTGGCGACGAGCGAGTTGCCCGGCAGACGGCGCGCAGCATAGAAGCAGGCGGCACACGAGCAGAAGAACGGCGTACATGCGTACAGCAGTACGCGAAGCGCGTCGATCCCCGCGAGCGTTGGCACTGCCGCAACGGAGAGCGTAATCCAAAGCACGTCGGCAAGGCCGAAAAGCAAAAGCCTGCTCGCCAACACTTGCACGCAGCTGAACCGGCACGAGTACTCCATCTCGCAGACGCGGGTCTCGAAGCTCTTGAATACCGATGGTGCCGCTATGGCAACCGAGAGGGCCGATGCCGCCATGACGACGACGGGGCTTCCCGAGCGCGGGCCGATCACGCCGACGAGAACGAGCATGCATGCCAGAAGCGCGATCTGGAGCATCCATGCCCAGGGACGCACGAACCGGACCTGGCTCGCGACGAACCGCCAGAGCGGGATGTAATCCGCCTCCCTCGCGCCTCCGCGGGCGCGAGCCGCCTCTGCTTCCACGAGCAGCAAGGTGAGCTTGCGCGCCGAGGCATCGGGGGATGCCGCGTCGGCGGCGTAGTAGCTCCTCAGCGCATCCTTTAGCTTCGAGTCATCCATTGCCTTCTCCCATCAGTTCCTTGAGCCTGCCGAGCGCGCGCCGCTCGATTCGATAGAGGGCGAACCTCGACTTCCCCGTCACGGCGGAGATATCGGACATAGGCAGGTCCTGGCCGTAGCGAAGCTCGATGACCTCGCGCTCCTCTTTCGTAAGGCGGGCGAGGGCACCCGCCATGGTCAGCCGTCCGTCCATGTCTGCATGCCGCACGTCAGGAATTGCCTGCGCATCGTCCTCGTCCAAGGCGCCAACCGGTCTCTGGCCTCGGTAGAAGTCGGCACAGACATTGCGCGCGCAGGCGTAGAGATACGCAAGGGGCTTTCCATGTTCGGCGTATAGCGCATCGCTCCGCACGAGCCGAAGGAACACCTCCTGCGTCACGTCTTGGGCATCCTCTTTCGAGGGGAGCCTTCGCGCGCAGTAGCGGTATACCTTGTCGTAGTGCTCCTCTGCGAAGCGCCCTACCAAAGAGTCGTTCTCGCGGCCTGGCGCGTCCGCCCTGCCGTTGCCGCTGTATGGAAAGCCTTGCATTCTCTTCCCTCACCTCCTATAGGGCATAACGTAGTTTGGCGCTGGGATGTGCGCGGAATTTTGAAATTTACGTCCCATTTTGTAGCCATGCGGCAGCCCTGTGAGTGGCGGGCATTTCACTGAATTCCAGCATGTCAGGGATGATGGCTGGGATATTAATGGGGTTAGGGTGCATCCAGAGCTTATTGCATCGGGCGGCTTGAGCGTTTTCGGAGAAGAGATTGGGCGGTTTATGCGAGAGTATTTAAGAGGTGGCACCGCTCATTAGAAAACCCTAACGTCAGACGAGTATCAGTCTGAGTGGTCTAGGTACAGAATTAAATTGACCTCAAAAGTCAATATTGACCTCAGAGGTCAATTGCAATATCCTTCTATCAAAGGAGGTGGCGATGGATATCGAATATGCAAGCAAGTCGCTGGAGAAGAGCCTTAAGGATCAGAGGGCGATAACGAGGAACTACGGCAAGATAGCCAAGAACCTCATTCATCGTCTTTCCGATCTGCGGGTTGCGAATGACCTTTCGCAGATTACCCATCTGCCGCCGCCGCGCAGGCACAAGCTGACCGGCAACTTTGAGGGCTGTTGGGGAATCGACCTCAGCAAGAACATGAGGCTGGTCATCCGTCCTGTCGGGGAGTTTGACCCGGATGACCTTACGACGATCACCAGCGTCTGCATCGTGGATATTCAGGACTACCACTGAGCTAGGAGAGGAGAAGATAGCTATGAGTGATTTCATCGTCGCGCCCGGCGAGATCATCAAGGAATACCTTGATGCGCGCGGTTTGACCCAAAAGGAAGTTTCAAAGCGTACCGGCGTGAGCGAGCGCCACCTCTCCCAGCTTCTGAACGGGAAGACCAGGCTTACCGAGGACATGGCGCTGAAGCTTGAGAAGGTCATGCCCGACGTTCCCGCGAGTTTTTGGCTTAACTATGAGGTCAAGTATCAGGAGTACCTTGCCCGCGAACGCGAGGAGGCGCATCTGGAGGAGCTTGACCTTAAGGAGATCGCCAAGAGGTTTCATTTCAAGGAGGTCTTTCCGCGAACGAGCATGTCTTTGGTTGAGCAAGCTGCGGCTATGCTGAAGATTCTGGGCGTTTCGGATTTTGACCGCTACATGACTGCAATTCCCGGCGGGATGGAGTTCATGCAGGATGGTGGCAATTCGGAGGCTGTTGCCGTTTGGCTCGGGCTCTGCAAAGAGGAGATTGAGACTCAGAATAAGGATTTAAGCGATACTCAATACTCTAGAGAGCTGCTTGAGTCGTCGCTTGGTCGTTTGAAGAAGATTGCCCTGAATCCAGATGTAAACGGTTCTATCAAGAGCGCACGCAAGCTTCTGAACAGGTGTGGAGTTTACCTAGTTGAGCATGAAGCTATCTCGAACGCTAAAGTACGTGGCGTGTTGACAACCTACTTGGGTCATCCTGCTATTTTCATCAGCAAGCGATACAAGACTCATGATCATGTCTGGTTTACGGTCGTGCATGAGCTTGCACACCTCTTGTTTCATTACGACCCCAAGCAGCAAATCGTGTCGATGGAAGAACTTGCAAGCGAAGAGCATAAGGACGAAGAGGCCAATGCGTTCGCAAGGCGTTTCTTTGTAGACCTGGACGAGTATGAGAGCTTTGTTGCAGCCGGTCATTTTACTGAGGGAAGAATCAGGGAATTCTCGTCCAGCCAGAGGGTGGATCCGGGTATTACGGTCGGCTTTCTTCAGCATGATGGATGCATCGGGTTTGACGCTTTCTCTAATCTTAAGTCCGCTTGTTAGTAGGTGACGTCCCATGTATGTCCTCACACTAAAGAATCGCCTAAATGAGTTCAGGGCCGTACAAAGGCTGCGGGAGCTCGGACTTTTAGACGAAGGGCTTCTGCCTTTGGTCGAGGTGGTTAAGAAGGACGTTGCCTTTGATAAGCTGGTCGATCCCTCAACGGGTGAGTACGTCAAGGTCAACAAGCCATATAAAAGTGGAAAGCGCAAAGGTCAGCCCCGTATGTGCACGGTAGATGATCTTGAGACTGAGCGCGATGTCACCTTGGATAACATTAGTGATGCCTTTGCCGGTAAAAAGGTGTTGGTCGACTTCTTCCGCTGCTATATGCCCAAATACAAAGGCGCCGACCCCTCAAAATGCAAGCTTGTTCTTAAAATGAGCAACGACTTGGCGTTTTACGAGGAGGCGGTTAAGCGACTTGCCGACTATCGAGATCTCATCCCGGTCATCTCGGTGATTGACGAGCTGTCCAACCTCTCACCAAAATCCTTGGAAGCCTTGATTTTGGAGCTAAGGAAGACTTCTTCAAATAAACCAGTCGCCATCCGGATATCGACATATGAGGGGTACGAGTACATCTTGTCTGACCTTTTGGGGCCGGATGACTACTTGATTTACGACATCAACGAGACCCCGCCCGCTTCTCGTATCGAAGAGTTTGACGAGTTGGCTGACCTTCATATTGCGGCGCACTCTGTCCTACTGTGTTCGCCGCGCAAACGCGATGACGGGAACAAGGTGTACGAAGATGGCTGTTTTATCGACAATAGCCACATTCGTGACTTTTCCGAATATGGTTTCGAAGGCGTCGGCGACTATGCCGGGCTTCGTGATTCCTTACCGCCCCGTCCGGGCGCGGGGGCCACTGGACGTGCTCTTGCCCTTTTTTATGACGGTTCATCAAATACCTTCAAAAGGTATATCAATCCAGACGTGAAGAAAGGCCAATCCGGCTACGACGATGTCGTAAAACAGATACTTGCAGACAGGGGCGAGCTGGAAAGACATGCTGGCGAATGCACCGTACTGTCTGAAATAGCTGATCATGCCGCAGCCGGAAACTATGGCGGTTGGCAGACTTGGATTGTGTACACCGTTGTTCGCTACGTGCAGCAGCTCTACCTCGCCCACGGTAACAGCTACAACCTCTAGTACACAATCTCCGGCTCTAGTCTGTTGCGGTAGAACCATTCGTAGTCAATACCGAAGACCTGCGGCTTTACTTTGCAGAAGTGCTCCCAGTAGGCACCGTAGCGTTGCTTGAGATAGGCCTTAAACAGCCGATTGATTTTGGCTTGGCTGTTCTCGGCAAGACACTCTTGAATGATGGCGGGCTTTGACGTGCCCCCGCCGTCGATGCCGAAGGTCTCGCAGAGGGCGCGCTTGGGCATGACCGCGAGCTGCTTTTCGGAGTCCAGGTTGGTGCTTTTGATGGCTTTGCGCTGTGCCTTGAAGTGATAGGAGCCGTCCCTTGCGTCCTGGCTGTAGGAGTAAATCCCACAGGCATCGGGGACGTAGCTTGGCAGTTCTTGCCAACGCTTGTCGGACGTCACGACGTAGACGGTCTCGAACACGTCGAAGTAGTCGCTCAACTGGCCCTCGAGACGATCGAACGTGTCGAGGTCGGTCTTGATCTCGTAGGCGGCGCTGTGGCCGTTGACCTTACACATGTCCACGCGGCTGTTGCCGATGGGAAGCTCGAAGATGGAGATGTTCGCGGGGCTCAGCGGAAAGAGGACCCTATCGATGAAATTGGCCTTGATGGTGGCTTCGTTCGGGTAATAACCCATCACCAAGTCGTTGATGGTCCTTCGGGCCGCGTATTTGGAGTCGAGCGCGGGGGCGAAGTCGCCGAGGACGTCTTGGATGATGGAGATGAGCTTGGATTCGGAGAGAACAGTCGAGTATGAATCGTAGAGCTGCTTTGCAGTCTCCCTCAACTCTATGTCATCAAGCAGCATGGTCTCCATCGTTACCTCCGATGGGAATTTTACCATGATGGCCCAAAAACGCTTCTTAAGTTCGGTGTGTGTAACCCAGTGGGACGTATTTCTTCGGGCGCTGCCGCCTTGCGGCTCCGATGCGCGGTTGACTTTTTGACGCCCGCCCAGGCTGCTCTTGATGAGTAACCAGGCGGGCATCTTGTTGTGCTTGCCGTACGAGCGGAAAGGCTGTTCTCGTGAAGGAGGGCTCGAATGGCGGGCAAGCGGACGAGGCGCAGCAGCAAGAGGCGGGCTCGGAAGACGCGCAGGAGCAAGGGGAAGTGACGGCCCTGGGCGGAGCCGGCGACGACTACCAGGCGATGCTTGCGAAGCGGGACGAGCGGATCGCGGAGTTTGAGGCACAGGTGGCCGATGCCTCCGCTTCCAAGGAGGCTGCCGAGGCGCTTCGCGGTGAGATCGAGGCGGTGAAGACCGCCGCTACGGACGAGCGCGTGGAGTACGAGCTGCGCCTCGTGGGCGCTCGCAGCGTAACGGCGGCCAAGGCTCTGCTCGCGGATCACGGCGGCGACGTGGTGGCGCTCAAGGTGTCGCGCCACGTGGGCGACGGCGTGGAGAGCGGGCCAACGCAGGCGGCCCGCGCCGCGCTGGCGGAGCTTAGCGGCGCGGGGATCGCATTCTGCGGGGCGGCGTGATGCCGGGGCGGCGCCGATGCGGCGGCCGCTTCTGCCGGACGCGATGAGCGTGCGGGTGCCGTTGGAGGACGGGTTCATACGGCTCGGCGCGGGTCGTAAGGCGCGTGTGTCCCATGCAATGGGGGAAACCGCAGCCAGCGATGCTCGGTGAGCGGCGGATATGCGAGGGGTGGCAGGCGGAAAGGGAGCTTATTCGCTTTCTCAAACCGCTCTGGTCATTTGAACGAGGCTCGATCTCTTTGAGCTTCTCGGGAGTCGGGGTGTGCAGGTTCAGTGCGACAGGACCGGTATGTGCTCACGTTCCTCGCAAAGTTGCCGGATTGTCGATATGAGGAGAATGCCAGACGGGCTTATCGAGGAAACCGGCCTGCTATACGTCGGCGTCACTCGCGCTCGAAAGGCGGTATATGCCTCCGCCTCGATGCAACACAGGACAAAGTTGGGGGACTATCAGACCACCTGTCCCTCTTGTCTAATGTCTATTCCGGGTATTGCGCCTGTGAGCTGGGCGGTGATGGATACGGAGAGCTGACTTCTGGTGCCACGAGACGTGTCCGCTATGGCCGTGAGAGCCGGTCGGCCGCCCTGTCCATGACCTCGCTGAGCATGGCCAGACCGTTCTTCAGCTTGCTCTGCTTGGAGAAGTGGTCCCTGTGCGCCATGAATCGTCTGCCCAGGGCTCGGAGCTGCCCGGCGGCGTCGATGAGTGGCCGTTCCCTTGTTGTCGCGATGCCGGAATCTCCCATATCGGCTCCACAAGATAAGAAAAATGCGGCTGAAGGTACAGGTACCCGCAGCCGCTAAAAGCCCTAGGGCTTTTCACAATGATTGAAGTGTACCCGATTGAGGCGGACGGGGGAAGCGCTTGGAAAGCGCGGACCATCCATCAGAGGAGTTCGGATGAAGTTGATATTCATGGCGGCCGACGGGAATCCAAGGCGTGCCATGCTTCTTATGTGCAGCAAAGCTAATGCTGCTAAAATACTAAGCGCTCATGTAGTTTAAACGCACGACGATAAGGAGCACCAGTGGGTAACCACTTCCGTACCTCCGGTGCGGGCGATGATGCCCCCAAGACGCTGCCAGGCGTCCAGGGCAGTCGTTTCGCCACTCCGGATTCAGAGGGCCAGCCTGTTGCTCAGGCCCCCGTTCAGCCGGCAGATCAGGCACAGCCGGCATCCGATCCCTTTGCCTACAATCCCACCAGCGATGTCGCGCTTTCCGGCACGGCGGGTTTTGAGCCCGTTCAGGCCGTGACCGCTCGCGTGGAGCAGCCTCAGGCTGGTGCCGCCGCGCCGCAGCCTACCATGGCCGGCATCCCCGACCCCATGACTCCTGCGACACCGGCTCCTCAGCCTGCGCAGTCTGGTCTCTTTGCCGCTATTCCCGACCCCACGCAGCCCGCTGCGCCGGTGGTCGAGCGCGATCAGGCCGCCGAGGTCGCAAGTCTCGACAACGCGCTCAACAACCCCGATTTTACGTCGGTGTTTGCGCCCATCGATCCGCAGGCCAGCCGCAAGAAGATGGCCAAGCAGGCCGGTGTCGAGCCCGTCATCCTTATGGAGCATGTCACCAAGATCTATCCGGCACAGCCCAACAAGCCTGCACTCGACGACATCAACATCGAGATCTATCCGGGCGAGTTCGTCTTCCTGGTCGGTCACTCCGGCTCGGGTAAGACCACGCTGCTGTCGACGCTCAATCGCGACGTTAAGCCGACGAGCGGCCGTATCCTGGTTGCCGGTCAGGACCTCATGAAGATCAAGAACCGCAAGGTTCCATTCCTGCGTCGCCAGATCGGCGCCGTGTTCCAGGACTTTAAGCTCCTGCCGCAAAAGACCGCCTACGAAAACGTGGCGTTTGCCCT
>CABUQY010000038.1 GCA_902493915.1 uncultured Collinsella sp. | reverse complement strand
CCGTTCCTTCAACTGGGAAAATGCCGCCCCCGGGGCCCGGATGGGGCCTCGGGGGCGTTCGGCTAGCTGTGGGAATGGCCTATTTGCTCAATGTGTTCGGCTGAGATCGGAAATCAACCTGAATTCTTTCAAGGAGCACGGGTTTTCTGTTCTGATTAGTCTCGATGGTACAGGATGCAAGCACGATGCATCGCGCCCGTACAAGACGGGAGGCGGCTCTTTCTCCGATATCGACAAAAACGTTCGTCGTTTTTCCGAGTCGTTCCCCTTCGGCGCAAGAGCGACCTTAACAAATAATAACTGTAACCTTGTTGAAGACTATCTTCAGTTTAAAGAGATGGGCTTCAGAAGGATTTACTTCTCGCCCGTGAGCTCATTCGATGAGAATATCAAACTCGACGAACACTCATTAAACAAAATCAGGGCGGGCCTAATAGATTTGGCGGATCAATATCTCAAACAGATTGATCAAGGGGAAAAGCCCTTGTTTAGAACATTGAAAACTGCAGTTGATTTGATTATGAGCAACAGGATCGCCTTTGTCGGATGCGGGGCTGGCAGGCGTTTTATTTCCGTGACTCCCGAAGGGGACGTATACCCCTGTCACAGGTTTGTCGGGATGATGCGATTCAAAATGGGCAACATCGTCACCGGAATTGACGAAACTAGGTATATTGAAAACTGGAGTCAGGGTGTCGAAAAAAGAATTGACTGTACGGACTGTTGGGCTCGGTCTTTCTGTGGTGGGGGCTGTAGCTGGGAGGCTGCAGACGAGCACGGCTACTTGCCCAAGAGTCTACACCCTGCATCATGTGAATATAGAAAAATGTGCTACGAGATGGCTTTTGACCTTATTTCCCGCCACTCATCTTCGCAGGAGAAAAATCAACGAGAAGCTACTGTATCGGAATAAGCGGTTCAGCGCATTGCTGTCACCATTGTGGAGGTGTTCGTTCTTCTGATTACCGTCTGCGAAGCTTATTGCTACGTTCGCCGAAACCATTCTAGAAATATGGTGAACTAGACATCTTGGTTTGTTATACACAATATTGAGGTTTTTCTGCACTCAAAGGGAGGTAGTCGTGAAGCATATTCATCCGATTAATCCAGGAAGTGGCGACGAGGCAGGCGTGAAGCCGATGTCTTTTGACTGCCTCTTGGGCATTACTGACATCTGTACTGTTTATGATAAAGCAGATGGCTGTGGTGCATACGATTACTGCGACTATGACATGGATGGCGGCAGCATCTGCGTTGTAGATCACTGTGGCATTGATCAAACGTAGTCTCTAATTGGATTAAGGTGAGGAGCTGTTATGAAGCATATCCATCCTGTTGGTTCAAATGAACATCCTCCCGTTGAGCCTTGTTGTCTTGGAGTTGATATATGCAATTTTTACGACATCGCCGAGTGCCCTGTTGCGGATTGGTGCTATGTCGATAAAGAATCAAGCTGTGTTTTGCCAGCAGATTGGTGCGATCCAGTTGACGAGTAGTTTTGTGGCTAGGAACTATTTGGTCCAATTCAGAATAAGATGGGAACAAATACCAAAATCTCGTGTCTGGGAGGAGTTATGCCATTATTGCAAGGTCTCGTTGGATTAGCCTTTATACTTGCGTTATATCTGGCACCTTTTTTAATTCTATTCTTCATTATCCGACTCTTTCTTCGGAGAAAATAGGAGTGTCACGCAAACATTAGCGTAGCTTTCTTCCAATATGAGCCGAGCATTGGCAAGTGGAATAAGAAGCCCGACCGTTCGCCACATGAAAGTGATCGGACGGGCTTCTCTATTTAACCCGGGCCGCCACCCATAGCGGCTTTCCAAGCGTATTCTCAGTGCAAAGCAATCGTCAGTTTAATCCTATGCGCTGATACCGCATTTCATTTGTTCGGCTCGAATTCTACGGCCTGGCAACCCTCGCACTCTCCGGCAAATGGATTGAACGCGAAGGCAGAGATGATGTGTGCGTGGACATCGAGGCTGCTGTAGGCAACATACTGGGACATGGACCCCCGCTGCGCGTGGTATGCGGCCCGGCATATTCATTGCCGTCCAACCCCGTGTAGTTGCAGCAAAGGGTGGAACCTCAATGCTCAGCTCATGTTGTCCGTGGGACACGAGAATCGTAAGTACACTTTGGTGCGATTCTCACGCTGATACTGAGCCACCTGGAATAAGATACGTCGCGACAACACTTCGCTTCACCTCTGTCTCGACAAGATGACGTAGACTAAAGTTTCCTTTAGTAAGAGAACGAGAACTATATCTGAAAGCGTTGCGATGGCGTGAAGGCACCGAGTCCGAACCGCCTGAATGCTACGTGCATCTGCATCGCCTTTTTGTTATCTCTGCCAGTTGGGTAGCACTACACTTGTCATCATTTACCCTGGTACATGCTGCCTAAATCCACTACCCCTTCTACCGCGCCGACCATCTCGTCATCGTGAGAGACAACGATGATCAGCTGGCTTTGCTTGTTGCGCTTAACATAGGCCGCAAGCTCGGCGCGGCTTACAGCGTCTAACCCAGTCGTGGGCTCGTCGAGTACCAAAACTGACGACTTGCGTGAAATCGCCGACCATAAGTACACTCGGCGCAGCTCACCGCCCGAAAGCGCGGAGCAACGTTTCCCGAGCAACTCCTTCACGCTGTTTTCCAGCGAAAGTAGGCCATCTACACCCCGGTGATAGGAAGAAAAGGGCGTGTCGAAATACTCTAACAGCTCTTTCACCGTTTCGTCCGGCGCGAAGCACGACTGTGGGCAGCACGATATCTCTCTCGCACGTATGTAATCCAAGTCGCATTCTTCGATTGGCACGCCGTTGTATTTTACTTTGCCTTTCGATGAGTATAGCCCGAGTATCAAGTAAAGAAGTGACGTCTTGCCTCTTCCGTTTTCCCCAACTATGCAATATGTACCAGGACCGGAAAACTTGAAAGAAAACCCGCCGAGGACCTCTCGGACAGATCCGTCTGGAAGGGCAACCGAGAATTCCAAATCAGATACCGAAATGTCATTTATTTCATCGAGTTTAGCTAAATCGGTCCGATTCCACCCCGATCTCTCCTTTTCTCTCGTCGCGATAGCCGTCCTATCCCATGATGCTTTGGCATCTTGATAGGATTTGAACAATGACATCATACTTTTCAAAGTCTTAAAGAGAACCGCGAAGTATGTACCGATGATAGTGTACTCGCCTATTGACATAGTTCCGTTAATGATTCGTACTCCGGAAACAACAAGTATCACCGCTTGAAACAACGCTGCGAAAAGACCATCGAGCGATGTCAGAGAATATGATAGCTTTCCGGAGCGCAAAACTTTGGGAAAATAGCTCTTAAACCCAGCGTCGAGCGCTTGTTCGCTCTTGCCGTACGAAGATGTCAGTTGAATGTTGAGAATCTGATTAAGCTGCGATGCAATTGCGGCGTAAAAGGCGCTGTCCGCCTCTTTCTTCTCATACGTGACCCTATACAAAAGTTTCCTCAACCCAGTAATTACACAGAAATACACGATGAGGAGAATGATGGAAAACACCGCGAGAGTTGAATCAATTGACCATATGATAAGCAATACGATGGGAATGGCTACAATGGACAGCGGCGCACTGATAAAATTCGCCAAAACGAAGGATGAGACCACGCTGGAGTCGGAAATAATCCGTTGCGTTGTATAGGCTGGATCGATGGTCCGACTCACCAAGTAATCGTCTCTTTCAAAACGCAAGACGGCCTCCCTGAGAAGATCAAAGGAAAGTCTCGTGGTTATGCGAATGGAAAGTGTTCCTGCAAAATAAGTAAAGAGGGTGGAGAAAACTCCTATTGACGCAACCAGGAGCGCGAAGAGTACGGCGTCTCTTTCGCTGCGGTTACCGAGAAGAAAATCTAAGAATTTCCCGTTCACGTATGGCATGGCATAGGAGAGAGCGGTTCCAATCACCGTGATAGCAATGAAGACGAAAGCCCCTTTTGCTCTGATGAACCTCGAGAGAACGCATCGAATCAAGGAAGGCCCCAATCTACCCGCCACAAAACATCAATCACTGATACCTTACACCTCAACACAACAGGAGCGAAGATTTGCCAATGAGACTGCTTTAAGATTGCCTTGGGCCAATACGATCTCAAGCTCTTCCTACAAGAGAGTCGGAATCGGACATCTCCTCCGACGAACCTGGCAATCGGGCGGTTGAAATATCTTTTTCAACCGCCCGATTGCCACAATAGATTTGAGCATCCGCCCACAAACGTCCGCGTTTTATACCCATCAAATCCTTTGCCTTTTGTCGTCTAGACTAGAAAAATCGCTCGAAATAACGCAACCGGCCTGCTCGCTTGAAGAAACCTAAGCCCGTAACGTAGATGTGCAAACTTCCGAAACGCCTTGCGCGGCATAGTGCGTATAAACTTCGTCAACCGCCTCAGAAATATCTGAGTATCGCGCCGGGTCAAAAGCATACGATGTCGCAGCTATACCCTGCACCCATTCGGAACGCGGATTAATTGAATAGCCACACAGCATCATCATACATGCATCTAGACCTGATTTCCCAAGTATCCGACGTATTGATGAGAGCATCGCGGGTCGCCCCTGCACCATCGTCGTCACCCCTATTAGCAGTATTTACCGTTTTTCTCTAAATGCGTATCGCCACCCTTAAGAATACGAAGTGTTTTATCCAGACCCGATTGTCCTCCATCTCAAACGAAGGGATAAGGAATCTCATCCGGAATCGGCAGTAACGGAGGATTCACAACGACAAGCGAAAAACATGAGTCATCTCTCAGAGGGGAGTAAAGGCTCCCCTCAAGCACCCTAGTTTCGTCATCCAAAGAGTTGATGGCAGTGTTTTTCTTACAAAGGTCGACAACAAAAGGGTTGATTTCTACAGATGTTACATCCATGCCACAGTTGGTAAGTATCAGGCCCTGTATTCTGGGGCCAGAACACAAATCGAGAGCCTTCCGTGCGCTCTGCGGTGTAAGGCGCCAATCTCAGCAAATCTGTCCCACAATACTGCGCTGAAGAACAAGACGGAACCCCTGAGCCAAACTCCCCTATACCTTATTAAGGCTAAGACAGGCAAGTTCACGCACCCGGCATATTCCAGAATAACATCCTATTGTTTTAGATGCTCTACAAGCATGAACAGCCGCGAATCGGAAAGATCTTCTAGTTTCGCCCCGACTGACCGCCAAGGGCCAAAATGGCCCCTCCATCCCCGGGCGACTGGCTCTGGCGCGCCGAGGAGTGTCCCCAAGTGCCGGCAGAAAAGGAACGTCCCTATCTGCCGGCTAGAGGGCACCGAAGAGAATGGCGTAGGTAGTGGATTCGCCGAGCTTGAGCTCGTCGCCGGGATTGAGCTGGGCGGAACGGCCGGGCTCGACCTGAATGCAGACGCGCGTGGCCCCGTTTACCACCACGGTTCCGTTGGTGGACGACAAGTCCTCGACATGCCAGATATTTTGAGCATCGCACCAGATATGGGCATGGCGGGCCGAGACATCGTCGCCGACGTCGGTAATATCGCCCTCACCAGTGGCCAGCGCGCCAATCTCAACACCCTGCTCACTCGGCTGAATCCAGCGCGGGGCGCTCACGACAAAACTGTTTTGTACGCGCAGCAAGCCCAAGGGGTGCGCCGGGGCGGGTTCGCGTTCGCCCGCGGTCATCGACATGCCAAGCGAACGCGGCGTGGAGGTGCCTCCGCCACAGGTCGCGTGCGCGTAGTCGATGGCATAGTTCACCGAGGACCGCACATCCGCCGAACAACCGACGGCGACAAACAGCACCAGCACGGCCTCGGCGCGCTCGGCGGGCATGAGTTCCGCCGCCTGGGACAGGCGATCGAGCGCGTTGCGATAGAGATTCGTGTCCTGGTGGCACTCTTCGAGCGCGCGTACCATCGGTTCACCTGCAGGACCGCACACCATATTGATCACAGCCGTGGAGTCCATGGGATTGCGCTGGCGCAGGGCCAGTTGCGACATAATACGCGCAGCCGAGGTACCGTATTCGGCAAAGTAGCGCTGCTGAAGCGTGCCGACCGGCGCGCGAACGATAAAGCGGGAAACCCAAGAGCGATCGGCGGCTCGGCTCTGCGGGCTGCGGCCGTCGGCGAGCGGACGGGACGAAAGCACCAAGCCGCACAGCTCGATATGGCTCAGATGCGCTGCGCGCTTAAAGATGTCAAACATGGCCCCGCATGGGGTGAGCTCAACTTGAGATGCCATGACCTAGGCCTCCTTGGTCGTAGAAATAGAATCGGACGATACTTCGACAGGTCCGCCAAAAGTACGGGCAGCTGCGGCTCCACCGGCAAGCGGAGTCGCCATCTGGGCTTTTGTGCGTCGCGGTGCCGAAACGGGAAGTTCAAAGGCAAAGCCCATCGCAAGCAAAAACCACGTAAGCGTATAGGTTGCAACCAGAGCGGCAACAAGGCCGCCCATCACGGCGCGTTGGGAAAATACGCTACATGCAGCCACAACCAACACCGGAACCTCGCAGGCAGAAAGCGCAAGCACACCCTGCAGGAACCCCGAGCGCCGATTGCGCGCAAATGCCCCCGTGACAACGCCGGCTATGCCTGGCAGTGCCAACGCCAGTGCGGCAATAATACCCGGTAGCGACCCAGACCACACGAGCGATCCCAAAGTCGCCGTCACGCGGGCGCCCGACGCCAGCAGCGCGGCCGAAACCACGACCACAGCCCAAACCACGCTGCAAACGACCGCCGCACCGATCATCGCCGTGCGACGAACCGCGCGGCCGGACGCATCCATGGGGCACGGCGTGAGCGGCTCGCCGCGGAGCGAACGACCGACATTTTGCGCATAGTGGTCACAAAACGCCGAGAGCGCCGCCTCGACCGCCGCCGGCTCGGGACGATCTTTTTGATGGCTGGACAGACAGGCCATCACCACGTCGAACAGCTGGGCATCGACAAACGCCAGCGCATCGCGTAGCTCTTCGGAATCCGGCTCAAGCCCTAGCTGCTGGGCCTGCTCGGCCGCGGCGAGCGCCACATCGGGCTCACGACGAAGCAGCTGAGTCAAATCACAACCGGGCGCATGGGCACCAATGGGATAGTCGGGCCGCGTGTCCATCTTGAGACGGTAGGGGCTCGCGATGTCGCGCGTCTTTTTGCGCGAACCCGAGGTGCCCGAAGTGCTCGGCGCGGCTTCGTATGGCGCGACGCCGGCAATGAGCTCGTAAACCGTGCTTGCCGCGGCATAGACGTCAATCGCCGGCGACATACGCAAAGCGCGCAGATCGGGAATATCGTCGGTGAGCATCTCGGGCGGGGCATAGGCAACCGTCGCGCGACGCAGCGTGGCATAACGCTCCGTAAACGACGCCTTGCCGCCGGTACCGGCCACGGCCGACGCAGGCTCGAGCGCCAGCGACGAGCCAAAGTCGATCAGGCACAGGTCAAAGGCGCCCTCGGCAAGCTGCCGGTCAAGCGGCAGGCGCGCCGTACGCACCATAATATTAGCGGGCGAGATATCGCGATGGACAAAGCCCTCGCCCACCAGGCTCATACGGCAGAGCAGATCGAACAGGTCGCGACCCAGACGCGCCGCCACAAGCGGCGACAGGCGTCCGGCATCGTCCACGGCGAGTCGCGAACGCAAGCGGGCAAGCGTCTCGCCCTCGACCCATTCCATGACAATTGCAGGCACACCGTCGACCTCGCCCCAGCCATAGAGGCGGGGAAAGCCCTTAAGGCCCGAAAGGGCGCGATGGCATTCGTATTCCTCGCGAAACGCCGCCTTGAACTTGGCGACCAGCGCCTCGTGAGCGGCATCGTCGTCAAACTCATCGCGCGTCGGCAAGATGAGCTGCTTGAGTGCCACGGCCTCGCCTTGGGCGTTGACGGCACGCGTCACGCGGCCGATACCGCCACGGCGCATGGTGGCATCGTCGGCAAACAGCATCGTAAAACGACGCAGATAGGCAGGCAGTTCGTCCTGACCGAGCGCAATGGCCGGCTCAAACCCGTCGACACGCGCCAGGCGCAGGCCGACCATGGGATCGCGACCGAGCGATTGTGGTGTGGTGGATGCAAGATCGGTCATCATAGGGCAAGCGCCGCCACGTTATTGTTGAAGTTACCGAGCGCGACGTCATCATCGCCGTAATGGCCGACCCATTGACATAGGTTGGTGTAACAGCCCCACAGATTGGCATACTGCTGATACCACTTTGACCGGGGCGAGAATGTCTGACGACCGAACTCAGCTCGAATAACAAACATCTCCCCGACCAGGCTGTCGCACGGTCTGGGATCTCCCGTAGAGTTATAGGTCGAGACCACGTCATTGGCACGAGAAACATAGCCGTCGAGCATGTTGTACTTGGTCACAAGCCAACTGTGAATGCTCTCTTCCTCAGCAGCGGAAAGGCCGCCGGAGTTTGCATCGTTGTCAGTGTTGCCGCCCGTCGAGCCGCCGTTTCCAGGCCCTCCGGTAGAGGAACCCGACCCAGAGCCGCCGCCCGAACTCGATGAATCCGAGCCGGAGCCAGAAGTATCCGAGCTACCGGGCTTTCCGGACTGCTGGGCGTCCTGCTCCTTTTGCTGCTCGACCTTATTCACCGTTGCCGCCACGCTATTGTTGGACAATCGATCGATGATCTTGGTGTTGGTGAGCACGATGGTTTTGCCATTGGCAAGCGTGACTTCGTTGTCCGGGGCCTCGGCGCCGTCCGCATCGTCGGTGCCAAACACAATATGCCCGACCACACTTGCCCAAGCATATCCAGTCGTGGTGCCCAGATCGCTTTTGGCCTCATGCCCCACGCGCGGTTCGCGTGCGGCATGCGCCTGCATCATGGACGGCACGGTCATGCCATAGGCAGAAACGCCAGCTATGACCAGCACCAGCGAGCACGATAGCAGTGCGTACGCCCGCGGCGCCAAGCCCAGTCGGCGTCGTATGCGCACCGCGGCGCCGCGCTTTGTCTGAGTGCCACCGGGCCGCATGCGTTCTCCTCCAACAAAAACACGCCGCTCGGGAGCGGCGCATTCATTCGAATCCATATTTGAGTGTATCAGCGAACCCAAAAGGTTGCGCAACGAATGAGCAAATTAAGGATGCGAGCGGAAGCATCCATGCGATAAGCGGATACGAAGCATCTTTGTTGCACAACAAACTCACAGTCGCACGGGGAAATTATGACTACCCCGTGCGACTGTGAGGAAAACATACGGCAGGAGCAGGCTCGCCACCTAAATCGCGCGACGGGCCTCGATGGCGCGGCCAAGCGTAAGCTCGTCGGCATACTCCAAGTCGCCGCCCACGGGAAGGCCGCTTGCCAGACGCGACACCTCGACACCCAACGGCTTGATGGTACGGGCCAGATAGCTCGCCGTGGTCTCGCCCTCAATATTGGGGTTGGTGGCGATGATGACCTCGTGGATGTCCTCGTGGCCCAAGCGTGCCAGCAGCTCTCGAATGTGCAGCTGCTCGGGGCCAATCTTGTCCATGGGACTGATCACGCCGCCCAATACGTGGTAGAGGCCGTGGTAGCTGCCCGTGCGCTCGATCGCCTGGACATCGCGCGGCTCGCCCACCACGCAAATGCGAGTGGTATCGCGCATCGGGTCCTGGCAGATGGAGCACTCGTCGGCCGTGGCGTAGTTAAAGCAGCGGCTGCAAAAGTGGACCTCCTGCTTGACCTCCAGGATGGCCTCGGCCAGGCGGCGCGGCCCCTCGGCGTCGGCCTCCAACAGGTAATAGGCGATGCGCTGGGCCGACTTGGGACCAATGCCCGGCAGACGGCCCAGCTCATCGAGCAGTTTTTGCAGACTGTGGTTGGCACTCATATATATGCGTGTCTTAGAACGGCATGCCCGGGATGTTGAGGCCGCCGGTGATGGCGCCCATCTGCTTGTTGGCGAGCTCGTTGACGCCGCGGACGGCCTCGTTGACGGCAGCCATGATCATATCCTGCAGCATATCGACGTCCTCGGGATCGAGCGCATCGGGATCGATGGTGAGGTTGACGAGCTCCATCTCGCCGTTAACGGTCACCTTGACCATGCCGCCGCCGGCAGAGGCGTCGACGGTCTGGGACTTGAGGTTCTCCTGCGCGGCGGCAAGCTGCTCCTGCATCTTGCGAGCCTGCTTCATCATCTGCTGCATGTTCATACCGGCCATGATGGCTCCTTTACGTGCGGCCGCACGCCGAGCTGCAAGGGCAGCCGGAGCACGGCGGGACTTTCAAACTCAAAAATCGTACCACGGCGCGCGGCGAGAGAGCGGGGCGGACGTGTTACCTCAGTCGATATACATGTCCTCCAATACAAACCGCACTCAAAGATTATGCAAGGTCGAATTATGCAAGGTTGCATAATATCGCACACTCAATCTAGTAGAGCCGAATCCGGCATTTCATGTGCGCCACTAAATAGCTAAATGCCGAACCGCTGCTCGAGGCGGCGCACATGGCGGCAGGGTATAATTTGATTGTCATAGATAGTAATTTGGAGGTGCCCCATGAATGCCCCCAACGCGCTCCAAAACATCCGCTCAAAACACCCCGTTGCATATGTGGTTCTCTATCTCTTTGTCGGCTGGGCATTGCTGGTTGTCATCACCCATGCCATAGCTTTTGGAGCAGAACTGCTGATAGCCAGCTCGGACCAGCCCGTCGTCAAATGGGAAGCGACCGATGAGTGCACCGACGGAACCCGAACCGTTTACTACAACAGCCCGTCCCTCTACCAAGAGTTCAAGGTCAAGATAAAGGACTCCAAGATTGTCGATGCCGAACTAGGCGCTTTCTTGACAATCGGAGCAACCGTCAACGCCGAGCAAGTCGAGCACACGGACAGCCATGCGACGTATCGTATCGACCTCAGCATCCTAGGCCGACCGTCACGTACCTGTCTGCTCGAATGCGAGATACGCGGCACCGCGTTGCACATGTCCGAAATACAAATGCGCCCGGGCAAGGGGTTCTCTTCTTGAGCAGTATACCCGCCCGTACGGCTACTCCACCGGTTTGAAGATGGTGGCCTGACCGAAGACGCTGCGGATGAGGTCTTTGGCCTCGTCCTCGGTCTGCGGGATGCTCGGGGCTGCGCCCTGGTGGCCGAAGGGGCTGCCGGCGCCGGGGTTGGACTCCCAGGGAGCTGCAGGAGCGTCCTCCTCTTTGGGGGCAGCTACAGCGGACTTGGGCGCGGGCGTCGCACCCGGCACGTCGAACGGAGGCAGATCGTCCCCGCTCGCATCGCCAGCAAAACCGCCGACCATGGCATCGTCGTAGGGAACCTGCTCGGATTCCCATGGCGCAGACGACGCGGCAGGCTGAGATTTGGGAGCGGCAGAGCGCTCGGGCGCACGGGGTGCGGGCTCAGTCGGGAGCTTACCCGTGGCAGGAGCGCCGGCGGGGTTGTCGGAGCGTAGCCAGGGGGCTTTGCCCAGGTCAGACGACTTGGGCGCGGGTGAGGCGGGCTTGGGCGCGGGTGTCGGAGCAGCCGGTTTGGGCGCCGCGGGCTTAGGCGCCGACGGAGTCGATGCCGCTACCGGTGCCGTTTGCTGCTGCGACGCGCTGGCGCTCGAGAATGCAGGGGCCGCCGAGGACACGGGTTGCGGGTCCGCAGATGCCGCAGCCCGTGCAGATGGAGAATGCTCCTCATGTTGAGGAGCCGGCGTGCCACCCCCATCCAGGACATAGTCGACGGTACGACGACCGAAGACTGCGCAGACCGTCGGCAGAACCACCGACTGTGTATCGGCGCGACCGAGCATCTTGATGGCAAAGGTCGAGCCCGCAGGGAACGAGACCGTGAGCTTGGAGCCGTCGTCGGCCGTGGCGCGGGCGTTGAGCAAAAGCCCTGCGTAGGAAGCCTGACGCGCCTTGACACGCTCGACAACCTCGGCCCATTTGCGCTGGAGCTCTCCGGCATCCCCGACCGCGGGCGTCTCGGCAGCACCGGCGGCGGCAACCTGGGCGGCATTGTTGGACTGGGGCTTAGATGCCGGAGCGGTGACAGGCGCGGGGGCCGCAACGGGCTGAGACGTCGGAGCCGGCGCAGGCTGAGGTGCAGGCGCTGCAGGCTTGGAAGCTGACACGGGTGCAGGCTGAGCCGCCGGAGCGGCAGCACCACGGTCCCAAGGCATACCGCCCTGGCGCGCGGACGTAGCAGCGGGGGCAGCGGATGCCGCCGGAGCGGCAGCACGAGCGCCCGAAATGAGCGTCGGCTGTTGGGCAGCAGCGGGTACGGATGCTGCAGGCGCGGCGGCCTGAGCAGCAGCCACGCTCGCCGGCACGGCGCCGTTGGCAACCATGGCCTCCAGACGCGCCACGCGCTCGGCCAATGCCTCAATCGTTAAATCAGCCTCGGGACGTGCCAGACGCGTGCAGGCAATCTCGAGCACCAGGCGCACGTCACTCGCGCCCCTCATCTCCAGTGCGGCATCGTCGAGCACTGTTAGCACACGGGCCAGGCGGTCGGCAGGATGCTCGCCAAAGGCAGCGGCCTCGGCAGCAAGCGCCTCGGCCTGCTCGGAGCCGCCCTCAAACAGCTCGGCACGGGCACCGGCAACGCAGGCAACGTACACGTCACGCACATGCGCCACCAGGTCGCGCGTCAGCTCCAGCAGGTCGTTTCCTTCCTCGACCTGCGCACGGATCAGTCCATAGAGCTCGGCAACATCGCGATCGGCAATGGCGCGGGAAAACTCGCCCAGAATCTGGTCCGAAACCTCGCCCAAAAGCGAGCGGGCATCGTCCGCATGCACGGCGCCGTTGCCAAAAACGCTCAGCTGCTCCAGCGTGGACAACGCGTCGCGCATGCCGCCCTTGGCATGGCGCGCCACGATAGCCAGCGCCTCATCGTCGTAATCGAAGCCCTCCTGCTCGCACACGTATGCCAGGCGATGCTCGATATCCTCGTTGCCGATGCGATGGAAATCGAAGCGCTGGCAGCGCGAGAGGATGGTCTCCAGAATCTTTTGCGGGTCGGTGGTGCACAGCACAAAGATCACGTGTGCCGGCGGCTCCTCAAGAGTCTTGAGCAGCGCGTTGAACGCCGCCGTCGTGAGCATGTGGACCTCGTCGATGATATAGATCTTGTACTTGCCGCGCACCGGGGCAAAGTTGACGGAGTTGATGATCTCCTCGCGCACGTTGTCCACGCCGGTACGGCTTGCGGCATCGAGCTCGTAGACATCCGGGTGGTTGCCCTCGGCGATGAGCTCGCACTCCTCGCAAGTACCGTCGGGCATGCAGCCGCTTGCACCCTCGGAGCGCGCCGCCTCGGCATTGCGACACAGCAGCGCCTTGGCCAGAATGCGCGCCATAGTGGTCTTGCCCGTGCCGCGCGGTCCACAGAACAGGTAGGCGTGGGACAGGCGCCCCTCGGTGATGGCGTGTTCGAGCGTCGAGACGATATGCTGCTGGCCCACCACGGAGTCGAAGGTGAGCGGGCGATACTTTCGGTACAACGATTCCATGGGTGCTCCCCCGGGTATACTGAGACTTGTTGCCGCGACGGCCATGCGGTCGCACGGCATACTGCATTCATAATAACCCGTACGGCGAGCCCGCCGCGATAGGAGTCTAAAGAGCATGGCAGACGCAGAGAGCAACCTCGTTCCCTCCGAAGCAGCCGACCAGGTCGAGGTCGCGCTCGAGGAGCAGGCCGCAGCCGACGACGGCATCCTGTACCTCAACGAGTACCAGTACGAAAACGACCTGGTCACCGACTTCGCACGCCTGGTCGCCTCGCCCAAGCGCCGCGGCTCCCTGTACGTCGCCGCCGCCATTGCCGCGCTCATCGGCATCGGCATGCTGGTGGCCGGCGGCAACTGGATCAAGTTCGGCGTCGTCCTAATCGTATTCGGCGCCTTTTTGGCCTGGTGGAGCAAAAATCTGCACCACACACTCGCCCGCGACTTTATCGATGCCGTCGAGGCCGACGAGTCCATGGGCGGCCGCTACCGCCGCGTCGCCGCTAACGAAGACGGCCTGATGGTCTGGGGCAAGAGCGGCAAGTCGCAGTTCTTCCCGTTTGACAAGCTCGACCACGTGCTCGACGGCGAGCGCATCTTTGTAGCCATGTTCGCCGACCAAGGCGTGACGATCCCTAAGGACACCTTCGTGCGTGGCGATGCCGAGCAGTTTGGCCCCTTCCTGAAGGCACGCATCAATAAAAAGCTCCGCATCGAGACCAAGAAGAAGAAAATGAAGGCCGAGAAGGCCGCCGCCGAGGCCAAGCAGGGCGACAAGCCCAAGGACGCCAAGGGCAAGCAGCGCAAGCAGAAGAAAAACAAGAAGAAGCGCTAAGGCCAGGCTCTCGGCCCAAGCCCCAGCTGTCCGCTTAGGCGAAACTTAGATTGGCAGCGGAAACCGCATCCCGTTTTGGAGCTCCAAAGTGGGATGCGGTTTCCTTTTGAGCGTCGTCTGGGAAAGTGCGTCCCGTTCTGAGGCCACATTCTGGGACGCAGTTTCCGCAGCGCACCCCATTCGGAAAGCGTGTCCCACAATATGGCCGAAAACTGGGTCGCGCTTTCCGGACGAGCCGAGACGGGGCCAAGTCAGGGGTTGATTTCCGATCTCAGCCGAACACATTGAGCAAATAGGCCATTCCCACAGCTAGCCGAACGCCCCCGAGGCCCCATCCGGGCCCCGGGGGCGGCATTTTCCCAGTTGAAGGAACGG
>CABUQY010000037.1 GCA_902493915.1 uncultured Collinsella sp. | reverse complement strand
CGAGAGTACTGCGGGGTCAGCCCGTGGGAGGCCAGGGCGCCGCTGACCGGTGGACGGCACCGAGCCGTACGCTTGAACTTAGAAGGGGGAGGCCTCGCGGCCTCCCCCTTTTTGCGTTATATACATGTTGTGCTTTGGGACCTAGCTTCCCCGTATGCGCTCTTACTGTTTGGCTGTTTTTTGAGTCCATCTAGTTTATTTGAGCGATAATTACTCGCATTGGCGTTAGGGAGGGCTTGATGTTTACCGTATTTGTCTTGGGCAATATTGCTTCGGGTAAGTCGACTGCCTGCCGCTATTTCGAATCTCGTGGCGCTATGCTTATCGATCTGGATGAGCTTGCAAAATCGCTGTATGTGCCGGGCTCTGATATCGTCAATGCTCTCGCGGATGAATTCGGTTGGGACATTTTGGATGAGGAAGGCGGCATTCGCCGCAGTATCCTCGCTTCTCGAGCTTTCGCTTCTCCTGATTCGGTCGCACGGCTCAATGGCATCGTGCATCCCGTTCTGATTGAACAGCTTTCGCTTAGGATTCTCGATCCGGTTTGTTGTACGGTTTCATCTCCCCGTTATCCCTTTGCGGTGGTCGAGGTTTCAGCTCCGACTGGTTTTGAGGATGCATTTGGCTTGGCTGATGAAATTCTGGTCATTAGCGCCCCTTTGTCAGTTCGTCGCGAGCGCGCTATTCAACGTGGCATGGAGCCATCTGATTTCGATGCCCGTTCTGCTTGCCAGCCCGATGAGTCTGCGCTGTGCAATCTCGCTACAACGGTGATTGATAATTCGGCAGCCGATAATTCGCTCTTTGAGCAGCTTGACTCATGGCTTGCATGCCACGGGTTTATAGATACTCCGGATAAGGAGGAGGCCGATGCCTAAGGCACGTTTCTTTACGTGGTATCGCGTGGCGCCACTTGCCGTTGTGTTCGTCTTCGGCCTTATTTCGCTCGTCTACTCGTGTGCTCCTGCCGCTTTCTTTAAGCCGCTGTATCCGATTGACTACGAGGCGTATGTAAAGCAATCCAGTATTTCGCATAATCTGGATCCGTATCTGGTGTGCGCTGTCATTAAGTCGGAATCGAATTGGGATCCCGAGGCCGAGTCGAATCAGGGTGCTCAGGGATTGATGCAGCTGATGCCCGAGACTGCCCAGGACATGATCGCCAAGGGCCTTGTCGACGGAGGGGAGTATTCGGTCGACAATCTTAACGATCCGGCTACGAATATCGAGTTTGGCTGCGCATACCTCTCGTATCTTCTCACCTATTTCAACGGGTCGACGGATAGTGCCATCGCCGCCTATAACGCCGGTATGGGCAATGTCGACGGATGGGCGCAGCAGAACACGTCACTCCATAATGCGATTACCTTCCCTGAAACTCAGGCTTATCTGATTCGCGTCAATAATGCCTGGGTTCGATATAAGACTCTCTATCCCGATCGGTTCGTATAGGACTAAGCCCACCGCCCGCGTATACTGCAGATGTATGAGTTAGGAGTATCCATGGCGGAATTTGAAGTAGAACGCGTTGGCGGTGAACTTAAGCGCTTTGGCGTTGAGGGCGCTGATGTGCCGTTTAAGGTCGTGTCTCCATACGAGCCCGCTGGTTCCCAGCCTAAGGCCATTGAGTCACTTGTGCGGGGCGTGAGGGACGGAGACCGCTATCAGGTTTTGCTGGGTGTGACTGGTTCGGGTAAGACTTTTACGATGGCCAAAACCATTGAGGCCTTGGGTAAGCCGACCCTTGTCATGGCTCCGAATAAAACGCTCGCCGCTCAGCTTGCGAGCGAGCTCAAAGAGTTCTTTCCCAATAACGCTGTGGTCTACTTCGTCTCGTACTACGACTACTATCAGCCCGAGGCGTACGTGCCGCAAAGCGATACATATATCGAGAAAGACTCCTCGATTAACGAAGAGGTCGAGATGCTGCGCCATCAGGCGACCGCGTCACTGCTCTCTCGACGTGATGTGATCGTTGTCGCATCGGTCTCGTGTATCTATGGCATTGGCTCTCCTGAGGACTATGCGGGTCTGGCTCCAAACGTCGACAAGAAGGTGCCGCTCGAGCGCGATGACTTTATCCATGCGCTTATCGACATTCAATATGATCGCAATGACTATGACCTGGCACGTGGCACGTTCCGCGTGCGCGGCGATGTTGTTGACGTGTATCCGCCTTATGCCGAGCATCCGTTGCGGTTTGAGTTCTTTGGCGACGAGGTCGAGTTGATTGCCGAGATCGATGAGGTCACCGGTGAGATGCTTCGTGAGTACGAGGCCATTCCCGTATGGCCGGCATCGCACTACGTGACCGAGAAGCCGAAGGTCAAGGCGGCTCTGAAATCGATCAGCGAAGAGTGCGAGAAGCGCGTGGCGGAGCTCAAGGCGACCGACAAGTTGCTCGAGGCGCAGCGTCTGCAGCAGCGTACCGATTATGATCTTGAGATGCTCGAGACGATGGGCTTTTGCAACGGCATCGAGAACTACTCGCGTCATCTGGACGGTCGCAAGCCGGGTGAGCCGCCGTTTACCCTAATCGATTACTTTCCCAAGGATATGCTCTGCATCATCGATGAGAGCCATGTGACGGTGCCGCAGATTCGCGGCATGCACGAAGGTGACCGCTCGCGTAAGGTGACGCTGGTGGAACACGGTTTTCGCCTGCCCTCGGCGCTCGATAACCGCCCGCTTCGTTTCGATGAGTTTGAGGCAAGGATACCCCAGTTTATCTATGTTTCGGCCACGCCGGGCGACTACGAGCTGCGGGTGAGCCAAAACGATGTGGAGCAGATTATTCGTCCGACTGGCCTGCTCGACCCCAAGATTGACGTGCGTCCAGTTCGCGGCCAGATTGACGATCTTGAGGACGAGATTCGCGAGCGCGTTGCCCGCAAGGAGCGCGTGCTGGTGACCACGTTGACCAAGCGCATGGCCGAGGACCTGACCGACCATCTGCTCGACGCAGGCATTAAGGTCAATTACATGCACTCTGATACGGCGACAATGGACCGTGTCGAGATCCTGCGAACGCTGCGCGAGGGCAAGATCGATGTTCTCGTTGGCATCAACCTGCTTCGCGAGGGCTTGGATCTCCCCGAGGTCTCACTGGTGGCAATTCTCGATGCCGATAAGGAAGGCTTCTTGCGCAACCGCCGTTCGCTGATTCAGACGATTGGCCGTGCGGCCCGTAACGCCGATGGTGAAGTCATCATGTATGCAGACGTTGTGACCGATTCGATGAAAGAGGCCATCGAGGAGACGCAGCGCCGTCGCGAGATTCAGATGGCATATAACGAAGAACATGGCATTGTGCCCAAGACAGTGCGCAAGGCCATCAACGACATCTCAAGTTTTATTGCCGAGGCCGAAAAAACTGTGGGCTCCAAGGGACGCTCGAAGGGCGACTCTCTTGGCCATGGCGCATTCTATACGCCCGATGAGTCGGGCGAGGGCGGTGTGCCGGAAACGGTGGCGCCCGAGCAGACACTTGCGGAGCAGTTGGAAGAACTGCCGCATGACGAGCTTGTGCGGATCGTCGAAACCATGGAAGAGGATATGCGTAACGCTTCTGCCGCTATGGACTTTGAGGAGGCGGCGCGCCTGCGCGATGCCGTCGTTCAGATTCGGGCGATGCTCGAGGGTGCGTCTGAGGACGAGACGATCGAGCGCTTACGCTCGCAGGCCCGCAAGGGTTCCACGTTCGCATCGGGCAGAAAACGCCAGGGTGCACGGTTTAAGAAATAGCGAACAGGCCCCGAGTTCCCTGTGGAGCTCGGGGCCTGTGTCTTTTGCGCGCTGGAATTCGTGCGTTAGAGGTCCGCGATCAGGGCTTCGGCACAACGGATGCCGTCGGTGGCCGCGCTCATGATGCCGCCGGCATATCCAGCTCCCTCACCACAAGGGTAGAGGCCCGGGGTCGACACGGCATGGCACGTTCGGTCTCGGGTGACAGTGACCGGTGAGCTCGAACGAGTCTCCACGCCGGTAAGAACGGCATCGGGACGGTCGTAGCCTCGTAGCTTTTTTCCGAGTAGGGGAAGTCCCAGGCGGAGCGACTCGACGATATGCTGCGGCAGGGCTTCGTCAATTGTCGTCCAGGTCACACCGAGCGGATAGGTGGGCTTTACCTTTCCGGGCGCCTTGCTGGCGCGTCCTGCGAGGAAATCTCCGACGAGTTGTGCCGGTGCGTTCCAGTTGGAACCGCCCAGGCGATAGGCGGCCGCCTCGCAGGCGCGCTGGAGCTCGATGCCGGCGAGCGGGTCATCGTTGGGAAGGTCCTCAGGCGTGACGTTAACGAGCAGGGCGGCGTTTGCGTTGCGTCCGTCGCGGGCATTGAGGCTGGCGCCGTTGACGCACAGGTGGCCCTGCTCGGAAGAGGCGGCGACAACCTGCCCGCCGGGGCACATGCAAAACGAGAACACGCTGCGGCCGTTGGGAAGATGGGCGACGAGCTTGTAGGGGGCTGCTCCGAGGGCAGGATGTCCCGCCAAGGCTCCATATTGGGCTCGGTCGATGTCGCGCTGCGGATGCTCGATGCGAACGCCCATGGCAAAGGTCTTTTGTGCGAGGGCCACGTTGTGGTCCTTAAGGAGCTCAAAAATATCGCGAGCAGAATGCCCACAGGCGAGGATGAGGTGCTTTGTTTCGATTGGCTCGTAAGCGGCGTCTTGGGACGATTGGACATCGATACCGGTGATGGCGCCAGACGCGTCGGTGCGAATGTCGACGAGCTTCGTTCGATAACGGACGACACCTCCGAGCTGCTCGGTGCGCTGGGATATAGCGGTGACAACCTTGGGAAGGATGTCGGAGCCAATGTGCGGCTTGGCATCCCACAGAATATCGCGGGGCGCACCCGCCTCGACGAAGGTTTCGAGGATAAGGCGATGGGCGGGATTTTTTGTTCCCGTATTGAGCTTGCCGTCCGAGAAGGTCCCCGCGCCGCCCAGACCAAACTGAATATTGCTCTCGGGGTCGAGGATGCGCTCCTTTAGAAAGAGGTCGATCGCCTGCGAGCGGCGAAATGCCGGGTCGCCGCGCTCGATAAGCAAGGGCTTAAGACCTGCTTCGGCGAGCGTGAGCGCAGCGAAAAGGCCGGCGCATCCGGCGCCGACAACGACGGGGCGCTCTTTGGATGCGTCGGAAATGGGGGAGGGGAATGAAGGCTCATCGTCTTCTATCGCGCGTACGAGCGAGCGGTCACGTTCGGAAACGCTGTCGACCGCTTCTCGCTCGAGGTGGGGACTGGTCAGCTCAACACGAAAGCTCAGGATAAAATGGACGTCTCGTTTTTTGCGAGCGTCGATTGACTTGCGGTGGAGCTCGATGGACTTGATCTCGGAGTCTTTGCAACGTAGGACGCGCTTGGCGACTCGCTTGCCAACAATGAGGCAGGCATTTTCATCGCCGGCTTCATCGAGCGAAGCGTTGACTTGGGTGATTTCGATCATCGAGGTCTCCTTAGAGGCAAGAAAGAGGCCGTCCGGTATCCCAGACGGCCCGAATGCGTTTTTGATTATAGACTGCGCGGCTACAGGCTGCTTGCAGCGCGAATGCCCGAGAGCCATGCCCACGCAAGGTTAAAGCCTCCGCAATCGGCGTCGATGTCGAGCGCTTCGCCGCAGACGTAAAGCGGGGCGTCGACAACGCTGCGCGCGCGTAGACTGGGTGTTGAGATACTCTCGACAGATACGCCACCACGCGTGACCTGTGCCGAGCGCTCCTCGGCTGTTCCCTCAACGAGCAACTTAAAGTGCTTGAGGATCGAGACCAGGTGGATGACATCGTTGGAGCCTGGATGGCACTGCTCGAACGCCGTGCAGACGACGCGGGAGAGTTGCGGGGCGAGCATGCCGTCGAGCCAACGGGGATCGCGGGGCGAAAAGCCGCCGAGCAGCTCAACGCGCCGGTTGAGCATATCGAGCAGCTCGTCTTTGGAGAGGTCGGGGAAAACGTCGAGCAGGATCGTATCACCGCGCTGGATACGACGGGAGAGGTTGAAGACAGCGACGCCCGAGATGCCGAAGGCTCGAAACAGGACTTCACCGTCTTCGTGCCAGAGCTCATTATGATTGCGGGCGAGCGTCAAGCGGGCGCGGACGCGCAGGCCGTCCAACGTCTTGAGTGCCGCCCGATCGCCGACGACCGTTGCCGATACGGGGCAGAGGATGGGGCGCAGCGAAGTGAGGGGGAGGCTAAACGTATCGGCGATACCGGTGGGGTTGCCGCCCGTGGCGATAATTACGGCATGTGCCTCCAGGGCCTTGTTCTTGCGAGGGACATCGGCGAGCGCTTTCCGAAGCGAGCGGAGCTCCGTTTTTCGGTCGTCGTGCTTTTTTGCCTTGAGCGCCCGCGCTGGACGGTCTATTTGGAGTGTCCAGCCTTCGGAAGCTTTGTGCGCCGAGGCAACGTTGGCTCCGCAGATTAAGGTAATACCTAGGCGGTCGCAAACGTTGAGAAGCGCGTCGCGCACCGATTCTGCGCGAAGGGAGCGCGGGTATAGCCGGCCTTCCTCGGAGGTTGTCATGATGCCCAGCGAGGAGAAGAAACCCATAAGCTCTTGTTCGGGTTGGGGGCCCATGACAGATTCGACGAATGCGGGGTGGTTATACCGCTGAGGATCAATCGATTCGTTGGAGAGGTTGCAGCGGCCGTTACCGGTCGCAAGGAGCTTTAGGCCGCAGGCGACATCGCGCTCAACGATGCAGACGCTTTTGCCAGCACGTGCGGCCGTAATGGCAGCGGCGAGGCCTGAAGCCCCGCCGCCGATTACCAGGACGTCATAGAAGGCGCTCGTGTTCACTTAGGCCTCGTCGGTCTCGTGCGGGGTAATAGCCTCGACGGCAGAGACTGCCTTGGGCAACATGCCATCGGGCAGCGCGGTCTCAACCTCGCCCTTATCGCAGGCCTCGGCGAGTGCCGGATTAATGGGAAGCGTGCCCAAGATGTCGAGGTTATAGCGCTCTGCGACCTCGGGGAGCTTGCTTTTGCCAAAGACCTCGATCTTCTTGCCGCAGTCGGGGCACTCGATATAGCTCATGTTCTCGACGATGCCCAGAATGGGGACGTTCATCTTCTCGGCCATGTTGACCGCCTTGGCGACGATCATCGAGACCAGGTCCTGCGGGCTCGTGACGATGACGATGCCGTCGACGGGCAGCGACTGGAAGACGGTGAGCGCGACGTCGCCTGTTCCCGGAGGCATGTCGACCAGCAGGTAGTCGATGGGGCCCCACGAGGTCTCGCTCCAGAACTGCCTAATGGCGCCTGCGATGACCGGACCGCGCCAAAGGACGGGGTCGGTCTCGTTTTGGAGCAGAAGGTTGGAGCTCATGACCTTGACGCCGTGCTCGGAGATTTCGGGCAGCATGAGGTTGCCAAGGGCATGGACGTGGCGTCCGCTCATGCCGAACATCTTGGGGATAGAGGGACCGGTGATGTCGGCATCGAGGACGCCGACCTTGTGGCCGTGACGGGCAAGCTCGGTGGCGATGGCACCGGTGACAAACGACTTGCCGACACCGCCCTTGCCGGAAAGCACGGCGATGACGCGTTTGACCTCGGACAGCGTGTTCTCCTCAAATTGCGACGGCGACGTTTGTCCGCCGGCGGCCTGTGCGTGCTCGCAACCCATGTATGACTCCTTTGTATATGTTGGGGCCGGAGCCCCGTGATGTGACACGAGCGTCATTGTACCCTCGTTTGCGAGCGGGAGTCATTTGCGATGCATTTGGGCCGAGCGTGCTTGCAATACGATGGGCCCAAGCGAATGGGCGGGCTTACTGAACTTTGCTGGCGAACTCGAGGTATTGCATGCGCTGCAGCTTGTCGATCGTCGAGGTGTATGGGCTGTCTTCAGATTCCAAGTTGTAGCGCAGCCCGTCGGCACCGAGATAGCCGGCGACATTGATGGTGGGCACATCTGACCTTGTTGCAAGCAGGGCCTTTTGATAGTCGGTGAGCGGGGCGCCGATCTTATTAAGGGTAATGGCTGCAATCTCGTTTGCCCCGACGGTGTCGTAGACGTTGAGCTCGGTATTGCCGGCGATTTCATAGTTAGCCCAGACGAAATAGGTTGACTGATAGACACGGAAAGCGTGGCTTGCCGTATCTTCCTGAGGGTACAGCTCGTCGTTGAGAGTCGTTGCGGCGCTCGGCTGATGGTCGCCAAAAAAGACAAGAACAACCGGTCTGCCGATATTGCGGAGCTCGTTGATAAAGTACTCGAGGTCCCGGTCGGATGCGTTGATGCAGGTGAGATAGGTGTTGAGCGCGCTATTGGCGCCCTCGCTGGCTCCCTCGACCCAATAGTTTGTCAGCTCTTCGGCGGGAACGGTGCCATAGTCGTAGCCGCCGTGATTTTGCATCGTGACGTCAAAGATGAACTGCGGCGCTTCGTCGGTTCTAAGCAGGTCGAGTATCTTGTCGTAGGTGGCGTAGTCGCATACGCCGGCATGGTAACAGGGCGCACCTTCGAAATCGCCGATTGAAAGAAAGTCTCCAAAGCCCAGCTGCTGATAGATCTTATCTCGATGGTAGTTGACGGGGTTTTGCGGGTGCATAGCGGTAGCGGTATACCCAAGCTCTTTAAGGTCCTTTGCCAGGCTGTTGACGCCATTCATCTGATACAGCTGATAGGGGATCTTGCCTAATCCGACAAAGGCCGTTGTCGCTCCGGTCAAAAATTCGAATTCGGAGTTTGCCGTTCCGCCACCGGTGACCGAAGCGAGCATGGTGCCGCGAACAAGTGTGTCGGGAAGCGAGTTGTAGAATGCGGGGCCGGTGTACCCGGCCGCCTGGAGCTGCTCAAAGCACGAAAGGTCGCTAAAACTCTCGTTCATGACGGCAACAATCGTCGGCTTGATTTCATTGAACTGGGCAACGGCAGCCGCGCGCTGCTCGCTCGAGCCATACGTGCTGTCGTAGGCGGCGGCGAGCTCCTGCTCGATGCTCTGCGCCTCATCGGGCGTATAGCCTTCGGGCTTCTCAATGGGCAACTCGTTGACCATTTCGGTGAACGAAGTGATAAAACCCTGAGACGTATATGTGGTGATGGGCTGCCAACGGTCAAATCCAAAATCCAGCGCCTGCTCCAAGTCGATGCTGGAAAAGCCTGAGAGCCCCACAACGGTCACTAGCAGAAAAGCGCAGAGGTTAGCGGCGATTGCGGGGAAGACATGGGTGGGCGTACGGAGCTTTCGCGGTCGGATAAGCGAAAGAAGCCCCAGGGAAATCTCCAGCAGGGCGAGAGAGGTTACGATTCCGGCGGTAAAGGTAAACTCGTATCCCTCGCTCACTTCCATTGCGGTGCCAAGGGCCAAGATATCGCTTGGCAGGATGGCTTCGCCTTTAAACGTTATGACGAAGTGCTCGGCAATGCCAAGGATGCAACAGGCGACGGGCACGAGGGCCATGACGCCTCCATGACGCTGTCCCAGCAAATAAAGGGAGAGCAGAACCGTCGCGAGCAGCCCGACGGAAAACCCGAATGAGTTGGCGGGAATGCGATAGAACGTTTCGTTACAGGCAATTTCGAGCGAAACGAACGAGAGCGCTGAAACAGCGGCGATGACAAGGATGTCACGGCAAATACAGGCAACCGTTCCCGTCGCAAGATCGGTTTGGTCGATAAGTCCCGAAACCAAGGGCTCGACAAGAAGTATGACGGCGGTAGCACCGAGCGCCGAATAAGAAAGGACCCATAGGGAATTGTCCTCATTTACGAGCAATTGATTCGTAATCCATGCAGCTACCATGCCGAGCGGGATGAGGAGCGTCGCGCACCAAAAGACGCGGGCAATGGGCGGCTTTTCATTGTGTTTGATTGAAAAATACACGCGCACGACGACGGTGGCCACGATAAGGACGGCGATGAATATGGGCAGATTGGCCATGTCGCTCGAAGTGATTTCAAGGGGGATATCTTCGGTCATGGACGTTCCTCTGTTACAGCAAATTAAGTTCAGTAGTAGATTACTGTAACCTTTCCACGGCATTTCGAGAAACAAAGCACCCGATACGCAAAGCTAAAGGTCTGCGAATCTTGTATTACGAACATCTGTGCGCGTCGAGTGCGCTAAACTCATCGACAGTATGATTCGATGCAATAGGAGGCAAGGAGCTTCCATGTCTGATTCTTCTATCGTTATTCGCGGCGCTCGTGAGCACAACCTCCGTGATATCGATGTTTCCATTCCGCGTGACCAACTCGTGGTCATTACCGGTCTTTCTGGCTCGGGCAAGAGTTCGCTGGCATTTGACACTATCTATGCCGAGGGCCAGCGTCGATACGTCGAGAGTCTTTCGAGCTATGCGCGCCAGTTCTTGGGCCAGATGGACAAACCCGACTTGGATTCAATCGACGGCCTTTCGCCGGCGGTGTCGATCGACCAAAAGACGACGTCTAAAAACCCTCGCTCGACGGTTGGCACCGTAACCGAGATTTATGACTATCTGCGCCTGCTGTTCGCCCGTGTGGGCACCCCGCACTGTCCCGAATGCGGCCGCGTCATTGAGCGCCAGACGACCGACCAGGTTGCCGACAAAGTCTTGGCGGCGGGGGAGGGTCGCCGCGCGTTTGTGCTGGCACCGGTGGTGCGCGGGCGAAAAGGCGAGTACACCAAACTGTTTGAGGACCTTCGCGCCGAGGGCTTTAGCCGCGTGCGTGTCGACGGCGAAGTGCGCTCGCTCGATGATCCGATCGATCTGGACAAGAAGTTCAAACACGATATCGAGGTCGTAGTCGACCGCATCGTGATCCGTGAGAATTCTCTGGGCCGTATCGCCGAGTCTGTTGAACAGGCGACTGCCTTGGCGCACGGTAATGTGAACGTATACATGCTGCCCGATCGCGATGCTCCCGAGGGGACCGAGGGCGAGCTACTGGAGTATTCGTTGGCTCTGGCATGCCCGGAGCACGGGCACTCCATCGACGACCTACAACCCCGCGACTTTTCGTTCAACGCTCCCTATGGCGCATGTCCTGAGTGCGACGGCCTGGGCTTTAAGAAAACCGTTGATGCCGAGGCGCTGATCGAGGACCCCCCGAAGTCCATTGCCGACGGAGTCTTTGGTAGCCTGTTTGGCAATTCGAACTACTATCCGCAGATTTTTGCTGCGGTCTGCAAACACTTTAAGGTGAGCACCGATACGCCGTGGGAGGACTTGCCCCCTCGCGTGCGTCGTGCATTCTTGGATGGCCTGGGCGATACGAAGATCTCGGTCGACTACCAAAAGCTCGACGGACGTCGCAGCCAGTGGGATACCAAGTTTTCGGGCGTTCGCAACATCCTGTACGAACGCTATACCGAGACGACGAACGAGAACACCAAGGCGCGCTTGGAGAAGTACATTCGCGAGGAACCGTGCTCGAGCTGCCACGGCGCTCGTTTGCGCCCTGAGATGCTCGCCGTCACCGTGGGTGGCAAGTCCATTTACGAGGTTTGTTGCCTGTCGTGCCGTGAGTCGCTCGAGTTTTTTGAGGGCCTGGAACTCACCGAGCGCCAACAGTTTATCGGCGGCCGTATCGTCAAGGAAATCCTGGAGCGCTTGCGTTTTCTGGTCGATGTTGGACTCGACTATCTGACGCTCGATCGTGCCTCGGCGACGCTTTCCGGTGGCGAGGCGCAGCGTATTCGCCTGGCAACGCAGATCGGCGCGGGTCTCATGGGCGTGCTCTATATTCTGGACGAGCCCTCGATCGGTCTTCATCAGCGTGACAACGAGCGCTTGATCAAGACGCTCGAGCGCCTGCGCGATATCGGCAATACCGTTATCGTCGTCGAACACGACGAGGATACAATCCGTGCCGCCGATTACGTGATCGACATGGGGCCCGGCGCCGGCGTCAACGGCGGACACGTAGTCGCGGCGGGAACGCCTGCCGATATCATGGCGTGTCCCGAGTCGATGACGGGCGCTTATCTGACCGGTAAACGAATGATCCGGGTGCCTGATGAACGGCGCAAGCCCGGTCGCGGCTGCCTTAAAATTACGGGCGCTCGAGCCAACAACCTCAAAAACGTTACTGCCAAAATCGAGTTTGGTACGCTTACGGTTGTTACCGGCGTGTCGGGATCGGGCAAGAGCTCCCTGGTTACCGACACCATTGCGCCTGCCCTTACGAATGCCATTCACCGCTCGACGCGCCCTGTGGGTCCGTATAAGAAAATCGAGGGCATCGAGTGTATCGATAAGGTTATCGATATCGACCAGTCGCCGATTGGCCGCACGCCGCGCTCCAACCCTGCTACCTATATCGGCCTGTGGGATGATCTTCGCGCGCTGTTTGCGAGTACGCCGGAGTCGAAGGCGCGCGGCTACTCGCCGGGTCGTTTCTCCTTTAATGTGAGTGGCGGGCGCTGTGAGGCGTGCAAGGGCGACGGACAGATCAAGATCGAGATGCACTTCCTTCCCGATATCTACGTTCCTTGCGAAGTTTGCGGCGGTAAACGCTACAACCGCGAGACACTCGAGGTCACCTACCGTGGCAAGACCATCTCGGACGTGCTCGACATGAGCGTCACCGAGGCGCTGGCCTTCTTTGGGAATATCCCGCAGATTAAGCGCAAGCTCCAGACGCTGTACGATGTAGGCTTGGGCTACGTGAGCCTGGGCCAGCCCGCCACGACGCTTTCGGGCGGCGAGGCACAGCGTGTGAAGCTCGCCAAGGAGCTTCATCGACGCCAGACGGGCAAGACGTTCTATATTTTGGACGAGCCGACGACCGGCCTTCATTTTGAGGACGTCCGCCAGCTGCTCGATGTGCTGCAGCGCTTGGTCGATGCGGGCAACACAGTGCTGGTGATTGAGCACAACCTTGATGTCATCAAGGTTGCCGACCGCCTGATCGATATGGGTCCCGAAGGCGGTAACGGCGGCGGAACCGTCGTGGTTTCGGGCACACCGGAGCAGGTTGCGGACTGTCCGCAGAGTTATACGGGCAAGTTTTTGGCGCCGTTGCTCAGGCGTGACCGGGAGCGTCAGGCTCAACTTGATGCTCAATAAATAGACGATTCAGTTTATGGGCGCCATCGACTCCTTGTGATTCGATGGCGCTTGCTGTGCCGAAGTGACGTATGCAGCCGAATTGGACATATACTTAATCCTTACGTCCGAATGCGAGGGAAAGGATATGTCATGGCAAAGGCTGTAAAGACGCCAAAAACCAATGCGATGCGCGAGCTGGAAAGCGCCGGCATTTCCTATGTTCTACATACGTACGAAGACGATGGTGATGAGTCGGTGGGCCTGGGGGTCGCGATTTCGGAGCAGCTTGGCGAGGAGCCCGGTCAAGGATTTAAGACTTTGGTCTGTGTGACACCGTCCAACGACTATGTCGTGTGCTGCATCCCTGTTGCCGACGAGCTCGATCTAAAGTCCGCCGCGCGTGCCGCGGGGGAGAAGTCCTTGGCCATGATGCATGTGAAGGATTTGCTTGCGGCGACTGGCTACGTTCGCGGCGGCTGCAGCCCGGTCGGTATGAAAAAACGCTACCGGACGCTCATTGATGAGACGTGTGTCCTTTGGGATACCATTTTTATTTCGGGAGGCAAGCGTGGTTATCAGCTCGAGCTTGCACCCGATGATTTAATTGCATTTTGCGGGGCGACGGTTGCCGCGATTACGAGAGAGGACTGAGCGATGCCGCAGGAAGAATTGAAGCGCGGAGCTCATTTTGCAAAAGAATCTGCGCCTCAGACACCCTCATCCGAAGTTTCTTCGTCGCGAGATGACACTGACGACATGGGCTCGTCGGACTACTCCACGGTTGGTCGTTCCGCCGGGCTTATGACCATTCTGACCATCGTGTCTCGCGTTACCGGTTTTATCCGCACGTGGGCAATGGCGGCCGCTATCGGCATGTCGCTACTCTCGTCCTCCTATCAGGTCGCCAACAACCTGCCCAATATGCTCTACGAACTCGTGATGGGCGGCATGCTCGTGACGGCGTTTTTGCCCGTGTACATGGGCGTGAGGCGTGAGCAGGGTCGCGAGGCCTCGAACGAGTACGTGGGCAACCTGCTCGGCATTCTGCTTTTGGTGCTGGGTGGCATTTCGTTGCTGGGGACCGTGTTCGCCCCGGGCTTTATCTGGACGCAATCGTTCCTTTCGGGTGACGGCGGCAGCATGGATACCGCTGCGTTCATGTTCCGTTTCTTTGCCATCCAGATTCTGTTTTATGGTTTGGGCTCGGTGTTTTCGGGCGTTCTCAACGCACACCGCGACTACTTCTGGTCGACGTTTGCCCCGGTCCTCAACAATGTGATCGTCATTGCGAGCTTTATGGGTTTTGCGCCCGTGTCCGCACAGTTTGGCGAACGTGCCGGCATCATCTTGATTGCGGCCGGTACGACCCTCGGTGTCTTTGTTCAGATGGCATGTCAGATCCCCGCGCTTGGCAAGCACGGCGTGCATCCCCATATCCATATCGACTTTAAGGACCCCGCGCTGCGCCAGACGATTGCGCTCGGTATCCCGACGCTGCTCGCCACGGTGTGCATGTTTGTCTCGACTTCTATCACCAACGCTGCCGCGCTGGTGGTCCAGCCCGAGACGGGTCCTTCCGTCATCGCCTATGCGCGCCTGTGGTACACGCTGCCCTACGCGCTGATTGCCGCCTCGCTTTCGACGGCGCTCTATACCGAGCTCTCTCACGACGCACAGGAGAAGGATTACGACAGCGTTCGCACGGGCATTTCGCGTGGCGTCGCCCAGATGCTGTTCTTCCTGATTCCGTTCGCGCTGTACCTGATTGTCTTCGCGCGTCCGCTCAACATGATTTACTGTGCCGGCAAGTTTGATGAGTCCGGCGTGGCGCTGGTGTCCGAGTTCCTTGTCTACCTGGCGTTCTCGCTGCCGCTCTACGGCGTGGTCGTGTTGATGCAGAAGAGCTTCTCTGCCTTGCTCGACATGAAGCCCTATAGCCGATATTGCCTGTATTCTGCCATCGGCCAGGCCGGCTCGGTTCTGCTGTTTGGCGTTGTGCTGGGCTTCGATATGCCGGCAATCGCGCTTTCGTATGTTGTCGACTACGTGATCTTGGTCGGCTGTTCGCTGTGGTGGCTGCGTCGTCGCTTGCGTGGCCTTCAGGTCAAATCTATCCTGCATGGCGGTTTCTTTGGCCTTTTGCTCGGCGGCCTGGGTGCTGCCGCAGGCGCCGGCGTCATGTGGGCGCTTGAACACTTTGTCGGGGCACTTGGCGGCTCGATTCTGATTACTCTTGGCTACGTTTGCGTTGCGGGTGTCGTCTCGCTTGCTGTTACCTTTGGCCTTGCCGTCGTCCTTAAGATGCCCGAGGTCTCGGCGCTGCTTCGTCGCAAGTAGGTGCGCGTGGCCGGTCACGACAACATTCCAACGCTTGCCGAGCAGGTTTCGCGCGTTCCCACACAGCCCGGATGCTACCTTTGGAAGGATACCAAGGGCGATGTCATCTACGTGGGCAAGGCGAAAAACCTGCGCGCCCGCATGCGTCAATACGTGACACTGCAGGATGAGCGTCAAAAGATCCCGCTGATGATGCAGCTGGTGGCGAGCTTTGACTATATCGTGGTGGAGACCGAGCATGAGGCGTTGGTGCTCGAGCGCAATTTGATTGGTCAGTACCATCCGTACTTTAATGTCGACCTCAAGGATGACAAGAGCTACCCCTTTATCGCCATTACAAAGGGCGACCTATATCCCGCTATCAAATATACGCGTGAGCGCCATAAGCCGGGAACGCGTTATTTTGGTCCCTATACTGACAGCCGCGCGGCGCGTGAGACCATTGACACGCTGCGCAAGGTGATTCCGATCTGCTCGGCTTCTTGTG
>CABUQY010000036.1 GCA_902493915.1 uncultured Collinsella sp. | reverse complement strand
TCTGAGGCCACATTCTGGGATGCAGTTTCCGCAGCGCACCCCATTCGGAAAGCGTGTCCCACAATATGGCCGAAAACTGGGTCGCGCTTTCCGGACGAGCCGAGACGGGGCCAAGTCAGGGGGCCAAGTCAGGCAGGCAGCCCCGTATCCCGTTATCCTTCCCATGCACCCGAGCGTGCTACACTAGCAGCATCTATGCCACCGCGAACGAACCGGCCCCGCGCCTGCCGCTCGCAAACGAACTTTAAACGCACGAGGGTTGGCCATGCCGCTTTTCTCGCAACATACCGCCCGGTTCTCGCCGGACGTTCCTTTGGAGGGCACCAGCTCTCGCGAGCTGCTCAAGCGGTACCAGCCGCTCGAGACACTTGCGACCGGCGGTTTTGGCTCCATCGAGATCTGCCGCGACACGCACCTGCGCCGCCGCGTCGCCATTAAACGCATCCCCCTTATCAACGGTGCCGGCATGCCCGCTAGCGACATCATGGATGTCCTGCGCGAGGCGCACACTGCCGCCATGCTTCAACATCCCAACATCGTGCAGGTCATCGACTTTACGCACGACACAGCCTATGCCTACCTGGTTATGGAATATGTCGATGGCATGTCGCTGGCCGAGTTTTTGCACCGCGTGGACGGCCACTCACTTACCTTTGACGAGGCCGCGGCCATTGCCGATGCCCTGGGCCAGGCGCTCACCTTCGCCCACAGTAATGGCGTACTCCACCTGGACATTAAGCCCGCCAACGTGCTCATCGACCACTCGGGCAATGTAAAGCTCACCGACTTTGGCATGGCACGACTGTCGTCTGCCGGTGGCTTTGGCGGCTCACGCGGCGGCACCATCGGCTACATGCCGCCCGAGCAGCTCGATATCGAGACCGGCACGGTCGACGAACGCGCCGATGTCTTCGCCCTTGCCTGCGTTATCTATGAGGGCCTGTGCGGCAGCGCTCCCTTTATGGCGGCCACGCCCGCCGACTCGCTCGACCGCATCATCGGCGGCGCCACCTATCCCAGCGAGCTGATACCACACTTTCCCCCGGGAGCCGAGGCCACGCTCATGAGTGCACTCTCCCCCATGCCGCAGGACCGCCCCAGCAGCATCGAGGCATTTTGCGACCAGCTCCTTGCCGGTCTGGGCAGCGTGCGCGAAGGCCGTCGCAGCCTGGAGCAAATGGTTGGCGAACTTTCGGATGACGAGCAGGAGCTCGACGATATCGAGCCGTCGCACTACGAGGACGACGCCATCGAGGTCGACCCCGCACTCGGCTGGGCGGGCACGCGCTGGAGCCATGCGCGCGACTACACCATGCGCACTATCTCGGCGCTAACGTGCGGCACCTTTAGCTTTTTGCTGATGCAAACGGCCGGGGTCGCGGCGCTTCCCGGCCTGGTCATTGCGGCCATCGCGATCGGAGCGGCGGCTGGCCTGGCCCCCCAAATTGGCTCGGCCATCTCGGCTGTGGGCTTTTTGGTGCTCATGGCCAACGCCACCATGCAGGCACAGGGCATCCTGTCGATGCTGCCCATCGCGGTGATCTTTGCCGCTACCATGTCTGGCTGGTGGATTGCCTGGGGCCGCACCGAGGCCGCCGCAAGCGCCGCGCTCACCTGTGCGCTCGCACTCGGCTGCCTGACCGGCAATACCTTCCTGGCAGCTGGGGTCGCCGCCGGCGTCGCGTCATTTTGGCTCGGCCCGGCAAGCGCCGCCGCGGCAACGGGCATTGGCGCGCTTTTTGCCCGTCTGGCCACGGTCGCGCTTTCAGCCGGAGGCGTGCTGGGGCTCGGTAACGTTGCCGCAGCGCTGGAAGACCCGCTCCTTTGGGCTGCCTTTGCGCTGGTCGCGACAACTGCCGCGGCGTCATCTGCGCTGCTCAATGCCCATGCCAAGCGTGCCGATCAGGGCTCAAACCTTGCCGCCATCGCCGCCATCGCTGTCACCGGCATCGGCTGCGCAGCGGCATCCTGTCTTGCACACCATATGGAAATTGCCAGCCTTGCAGCCGCGGTCGCCGCCAAGGCGGCAGTTGCGGGAACCCTATCCTCTATAATCGTTGGGATATGCCTATATTTGCTCGGATACCAAAGAACCTATACGGAGAGTGATCTTTCGTGAACTTCCTGAACATCTTCGAGGACCACGTGGCCGGCATCTTCGGTGCCACCCGTGCCCCGTTCTCCTTTAAGAAGCTTGCCAAGCAGGCCGCTCGCGACATGGAGGATCAGACTCTGGTGATCAATGGCGTCAACACGGCGCCGGCACTCTATACCATCCTGATCGCCGCCGACGACGATCCCATGCTCGCCCCGTTCTACCCCGAGCTTTCGCGCGAGGTCCGCGAGTTTGTGAAGGCGCAGGCCGAAAAGCGCCGTTATGTCTTTGTCGGCGAGCCCCTCGTGCGCTTTATGATCGATCCGCAGCTGCGCGCCGGCAAGTTCTCGGTCTTTGCCGAGAACGTCGATGCCCCCACGCTCGGCCGCCTGTACGAAGAAGAGCGCGCCTATCAAAACGGTCTGGGCCAAAACAACTCCGCGGCAAGCCGTGCCGCCAGCGCCCCGCGCGCCGGCCAGCAGCAGTTTGCTGCCCCGCAGCAGCAGCGCCCCGCCGCCATGCCCCAGCAGCAGCCGACGCCTCGCGCCGCCGCTCCCGACCCGCTTGCCATGGCAGACCCCTTCGCGCTTAGCGTCCCCGACCCCGCCGCCGCACCCATCCCGGTGCCGCAGACCGTCTCGCGCGACGCGCTTGCCGGCATGGGCGGAGCCGCCGCGACCGGCGCCGCCGTGGGCCTAGGCGCCGCAGCCGGCATCGCCTCCAACATGGCGAGCACTCGCGCCCCGCAGCGCCCGCTCGCCCAGCTCGTCGATGTCGTGAGCGGCGAGAGCCATAGCATCACCTCCGCACAGGTGACCATCGGTCGCGAGCGCTCAGTTTCCGACATTGCCCTGCGCGACCCCAACGTGTCGCGCCGCCACGCCCAGCTCACCTTTACGGGCTCGGATTGGTCGATCGAGGACCTCAATTCCACCAACGGCACGCTCGTCAACAACCGCCGCATTACGCGCTGCCCGCTGCGCAACGGCGATCTGCTGACGTTTGGCCTGAGCACCTTTGAATTTAGGGGATAGTCGCTTATGAACATCGATATCGTCCTTTTTGCAGGCCGCATCGTCCTGGTCGCCCTGCTCTATATCTTCCTGTTCGCCGTCATGAAGACCGGCGTGGGACTTGTGCGCGGGCAGCGCCGCGACTCGGCTATCTGGACGATTGATGTGGACAAGGGTCCGCGCGGTATCCGCGGCATCCACGTAGACATGCTCGGCCCCGTCATCGTCGGTCGCTCGCCATCTTCGGACATCTGCATCAACGAACCGTTCGTCTCGGCCTCGCATGCGCGCTTTTCGCTGCAGGGCCCGGCGCTCATCATCGAGGACCTCAACTCGCTTAACGGCACGCTCGTCAACGGCCGCCAGCTCGTGGAGCCCGCGACGCTGCGTGAGGGCGACGAAGTCCAGATTGGCGACGTGGTCATGAAGGTGAACCGTCGATGATCGACGAGGAGAACAAGTCCGCAACTATGACCGAGGCACCGGCTGCCGCCACAGCTGTGCCGGCCCACGCCGCTCCGGCGGGCTCCGCACCCGTGGAGCCCGAGGACACCGTGTTCTCCCTGCCTCTTTCGCATGTAACGCATGATATTTCGGATCTAGCCGATAACGAGGACGAAGAGGATGCCGCAGCGGCGCCCATCGGCGCACATGTTGCGGAACAGCCCACAGCGCCCGAAGCAACCCCGGCGCCGGCTCACTTTGCAGAGCCCGTCGCCGCGGCAATCAACGAGAGCGCTGCGGTGTTTGCGGCACCCGAGCCCGCCGCGCCGGCGTTTCCCATAGCCCCGGCATCCGAGGTTGCGCCCGCGTCTACGTCGGCGCCCGAGGCAGGACCATCCCCCGAGGACGGCCCTGCACCCAGGACCCCGCAGCCTGCGCCCGCAAGCGAGTCCGATACCGTGGCCGAGCCCGCCACCCATTCGCAAAACACGCCCGCGCCGTCGCACTTTGCGACGCCCGAGCCTATAGACGTCAGCCCGCAAGACGACGAGTCGACCGCCCGCGTTTCCGAGGAGCCCGACTCCCCGGACACCGGCGATTCCGAATCAAACGCCGTGACCGACACCGTCTCTCCCGGTGACACCGCCGAAATCGACGTTGCCGCCGTTGAGGCCAAGCTCAAAGACCCCGGCTCGACCATGAGCTTTGAGCCCCTGACCGAGGAGCGCATCGAGACCGACTCGACCTATGATGCCGGCACCACCACGCAACTCATGTGGGGCGCCCGCTCCGACGTTGGCTGCGTGCGCCCGCACAATGAGGATTCCTACCTGGTGCAGTCGCCGCTCTTTTGCGTATGCGACGGCATGGGTGGTCACGCTGCCGGCGAGGTAGCCTCTTCCATCGCCGTCGAGACTATTGCCAAGACGGCCCCACAGTCCGCCGACGCAGCACGCCTGGCCGCAGCCGTCGAGGCAGCCAACGCCGCCGTAATCGAGGCGGCCCTGAACGGCCTGGGCAAGCCCGGCATGGGCTGCACAGCCACCTGCGCCTACATCGAAAACGACACGCTCGCCATCGCCCACGTGGGCGACTCTCGCGCCTATCTGCTCCACGAGGGCACGCTCATCCGCGTGACCCGCGACCACTCCTACGTGGAGGAGCTCGTGGACGCCGGCGAGATCACGGCAGACGAGGCTCGCGTCCACCCCAACCGTTCGGTCATCACCCGCGCACTGGGCTCGGACCCCGCCATGTATGCCGACCACTTCACTCTGCATATCGAGGAAGGCGACCGCCTGATCCTGTGCTCCGACGGCCTCTCGAGCATGATTCCCGATAGCGATATCGAGAACATCGCCACGCAGTCCTCAACCGCGCAAATCTGCGTCGACAACCTAGTGGACGCGGCGCTTGCCGCCGGCGGCCACGACAACGTGACCGTAGTAGTCGTTGACCTGGTTGACGATGGCGTTATGCGCGAGGCGCAACGCGTGCGTCGCCGCAACGTTACTATCGCCGCCATCCTGGCCCTCGTCTTTGTGCTGGCAGCTGGCATCTGGGCCTACACGGGTGTCACCGGCTCGTACTACCTGGGTACCTACCAGGGCAATGTCGCCGTCTGGCGCGGCCTGCCCGGCAAGCCACTCGGACTCAAGCTCCACTGGCTCGAAAGCGAAACCAGTATCAAACTGTCCGACCTGCCCGAAGACACGCAAAACCGCCTCAAGGCGGGCATTCCGCAAACAAGTGTCGACGATGCGCAGGACACGATATCCAAGTACCGCCACCAGATCGACGAGGAGCAGACCCGCCAGGTGATCGACGCGCAAACGATTCGCGACAACACCAATCAGGGATCGACCTCCGAATCAGATTCCGAGAAAACCGCCGAACAGTCCGCCGAGGCCGAAGCCTCCGATAAGAATTAGAAAGGGAGTGCCGCTTATGAGTCGCCGCAACACCGAGCTGCTCTTGCTCATCGCCTCGGCGTTCCCCGTCATCCTGCTGTATGCGATGTACGTCCTCACCGCGGGCGCTGCCATCTCCTTTGAGACGCTCGCCGTACCGATCGGCCTCTTTGCCGCCTTTGCCGCGGCCCACATTGCCGTGCGCATCTTGGCGCCCGGTGCCGACCCCGCCATCCTGCCCATCGTATTTATACTTTCGGGCATCGGCATCACGTTCGTGACGCGTCTCGCCCCCGCTCTCGCCATCTCACAGCTCATCATCCTGTTTGTCTCGGTGGCGCTCATGGTGGGAACGCTTGCACTAGTCAAAAACCTCGACGTGGTCATGCGCTACAAGTACACCTTTGGCATCATCGGCATCATTCTGCTGATGCTGCCTATCTTTATCGGCACCACGATCTCGGGCTCCAAGCTGTGGATTCGCATCGCGGGCTTTACCATCCAGCCCGGCGAGTTCGCCAAGGTCTTTATCGTCCTGTTCCTGGCCGGCTACTTGGCCGAGAACCGCGAGTTGCTCTCCATCTCCAACCGCAAGATCCTGGGCTTTAAGATCCCTCGTCTGCGACTGCTGCTGCCGCTGTTTGCCGTGTGGGGTGTGTGCCTGCTCGTCGTCGTCTTCGAACGCGACCTGGGTTCGGCCGTGCTGTTCTACACCATCTTCTTGCTGATGCTCTACGTTGCCACGGGACGATTCTCGTATGTCGTTATCGGTCTTGCGCTCTTGGCCGTTGGAGCCGTGGGCGCCTACAAGTTCCTGTCGCACGTTCAGGTGCGTTTCCAGGTTTGGGTCGATCCGTTTAAGGACGCCCAGGGCCAGGGCTACCAGATCGTCCAGTCGCTCTTCTCGCTTGCCGATGGCGGTCTGGTCGGTGTTGGCATCGGCAACGGCATGGCCAACAACATCCCTGTCGTCGAGTCCGACTTTATCTTCTCGGCTATCGGCGAGGAGATGGGCCTTTTGGGCGGCGGCGCCGTGCTCATCCTGTTTATGCTCTTTGCCGTGCGTGGCCTCACCACGGCTGCCCGCGCTAAATCCGACCTCGCTGCCTTTAGCGCCACGGGCCTTACGGCCGCCATCAGCTTCCAGGCCTTCTTGATCGTTGGCGGCGTAACCCGCCTGATCCCGCTGACCGGCGTCACCCTGCCCTTTATGAGCCAGGGCGGCTCCTCTCTGCTGGCGAGCTTTATCATCGTCGCGCTCCTGCTGCGCGCCGGTGACGAGGCGACCGGACGCGAGGCCGAGCTTACCGGCACCGGCACCATGGCCGCCATCTCTGACGATCAGGTCGCATCTGCCGCCGCCCCGACGGGCACGCGCTTTGCCACCTCGTCTTCCTACGGCAGCGGCAGCCATTCCGTCGGCTCGCGCATGCGCCGTCGCCTGCTCGACACACCTGAATCCGGTGTGCTCGGCCGCGTGGCGCTCGCCAACCGTCTAACCCGCGCGGTGCTCGCCTTTACGGCGCTGTTCGCCATCCTTATCGGCAACCTCACCTATGTCCAGGTCATCAAGGCCAAGGACTATCAGGACATGCCGACCAACAACCACACCATCGCCCGCTCCAAGTACATCCAGCGCGGTTCCATCATCACGTCCGACGGCGTGACGCTGGCCGAGTCGCTGCAACAGGAGGACGGCACCTACGTACGCTCCTACCCCAACGGTAACCTGGCAGCGCACGTGGTTGGCTACGTGAGCCAGCAGTATGGCACCACCGCCATCGAGAGCGTCATGAACGACACGCTCACCGGCTCTAAGGATTACTCCAGCTGGAACAACGCCATCGCGTCGCTCGCGGGTCAGACCCAGCCGGGCAACACCGCCAAGCTCACCATCGACTCGCGCATCCAGACGGCTGCTGAGCAGGCGCTCAAGGGCTTTAAGGGCGCTGTAGTGGTCATCGACCCGCGTACCGGCGCGGTGCTCGCATGTGCCAGCTCGCCCACCTACGACAACACCAACATCGATGCCCTGCTGCAGACGGGCGGCGGCGAGGACGGCTCCATGTACAATCGCGCCATGGACGCGCTGTACACGCCGGGCTCAACGTTTAAGGTCGTTACGCTTTCCGCGGCACTCGAGACCGGCACCGCCAGCCTTACCAGCACCTACCAGGCGCCCGGCTCCATGGACATCGGCAACGCACCGGTCACCAACTCTGCCAACGAGAGCTACGGCACCATCAGCCTGCAGCAGGCCTTTGCCGTGTCCTCCAACGTCGTCTTTGGCCAGGTGGCAAACGAAGTTGGCGCAAACACGCTCGTACAGTTTGCCAACGCCTTTGGCTACGGCCAAAAGCTCGGCCAGGACCTGACCTCCGCGGCCTCCATCATGGCCGACCCGTCACTCATGACCGAGTGGGAGACCGCCTGGGCCGGCGCCGGCCAGCCTGTCGGCATGGACCACACGCCCGGCCCGCAGACCACCGTCATGCAAAACGCCGTGATTGCCGCCGCCATCGCTAACAGCGGCGTGGTCATGGACCCGTACTTTGTAGCCCAGGTACTCGCCCCGGACGGAACCGTGGTCAAGACCACGCAGTCCCGCTCGCTTGGTCAGGCCGTCAGCTCCGCCACGGCCGACCAGGTCAAGCAGGCCATGCTTGCCGTCGTCCAGTCCGGCACCGGCACCGATGCCCAGATCCCCGGCGTCAAGGTCGCCGGCAAGACCGGCTCGGCCGAGACCGGCGGCACCAACGTCAACTCGATGTTCGTTGGCTTTGCACCTTACGATTCACCCACGGTCGCCATCTCGGTGGCCTTGGAGGATTTCGACCAACACGACGTCGAGGCGGCCAAGATCGCCGGTATCGTCCTGACTGCGGCGCTTGCCGCACAGGGAGCGTGATGCCCGTGATCGAGTCGGACACCCGAGGCGCGCCGCGGCCTAAGGGCTAGCGGCAATGCGCCACATGGCCCCAGCGGCCACACAGTAGGTACTACACACATCGTTGAGCGAATAGTTATGTTAGGAGCAGGAATGGAACAGAGGGTCCTCGGGGGAAGATACCTCCTCAAGGATAAGGTGGGGACAGGCGGCATGGCGACCGTCTACCGTGCGCAGGATCAGGTCCTCGACCGCACGGTAGCCGTCAAGATCATGCTGCCGCAGTACGCTGGCGACGCCACCTTCGCCGCGCGTTTTAAGCAGGAGGCCCAGGCAGCAGCCGGCCTCTCCTCCCCCTATATCGTAGGCGTCTACGATTGGGGCAAGGACGGCGACACCTATTACATCGTCATGGAGTACCTGCGCGGTACCGACCTCAAGAGCGGCATCAAGAGCCATGGAGCCCTCGACCCCAAAAAGGTCGCGCAGATCGGCTCGCAGATCAGCTCTGCGCTTTCGGTCGCACACAAGCACGAGATCATCCACCGCGACATCAAGCCGCAAAACATCATGGTGCTGCCCGACGGCAACATCAAGGTGATGGATTTTGGCATCGCGCGCGCCAAGAATAGCCACCTCACGCAAGATAACAACGTGCTGGGAACCGCCCACTACGTCAGCCCCGAGCAGACCCGCGGTCAGGACCTCGGCCCCACCTCGGATATCTACTCGCTGGGCGTCGTGATGTACGAGTGCGCCACCGGCCGCGTTCCCTTTGACGGTGACGACGCCATCTCGGTCGCACTCAAGCAAGTCAACGAGTTGCCTATTCCGCCGAGTCAGATCAACTCCGGTGTCGACGCCGACCTTGAGCGCATCATCCTCAAGTGCATGGAGAAGGACCCGGCAAACCGCTTCCAGACCGCCGACGAGCTTCGTCAGGTGCTCAACAGCTACCTGTCGGGCCGTGCCGTCAACGTCTCGGAGCCCACGCGCATCATCGGTGCCCCCGGTGAGCTGGGCGCCACCAAGACTCGCGAGCTTTCCGATCAGACGCGCGCCATGGTGCGTCCCGTCTCGGGCGTGAGCGGCCAGAATACCGCCCGTAGCTCGGTTTCGGGCTCCACCGGCTCCTACGAGGTCGAAAAGCCCAAATCCAACAAGAACAAGATCATCGCCGCCGTGGTGGCAGCCGTTGCCGTCATCGGCATCGTGGTGGCCTTTGCCACAGGACTCTTTGGCGGCGAGCAGGTCACCGTGCCCGATGTGCTGGGCAAGGACCAGCAGACTGCCGTCGAGCTGATCAAGGAAGCCGGCCTGGAGGTCGGCACCGTCGACCAGAGCTACAACGACGACGTCGACGAGGGCAAGGTTGCCGAGCAGACCCCCAACGGCAACGCCAAGAAGCCCAAGGGCACGCGCGTGAACCTGGTGGTCTCCAAGGGCCCCAAGCCCTCCGAGAAGGTTGAGGTTCCGCAGCTCGTTGGCCTGACCAAGGACCAGGCCGAGGCAGCGCTGGCAAGCGTTGGCCTTAAGGGCAGCGCTTCCGAGGAAGCCAACGAAGCCGAGGAAGGCCAGGTCTTTGAGCAGGGCACCGATGCCGGCAAAGAAGTCGAGAAGGGCACGACCATCTCGTACAAGGTCTCGAGCGGCCCGGATACCACCTCTGTTCCCGATCTGACTGACATGACCGAGTCCCAGGCGCGCAATGCGCTCGACATGGCCGGCTTTGGCGTTAACGTGAGTTATCAGGAGAACGACTCGGTTACCGAGGGCACGGTGATTAGCTGGAACCCCAGCGGCAAGCAGAAGCCCGGCGCCACGATTACCGTCGTCATTGCCAAGAAGTCCGGCAAGGCGAGCGTTCCGGGCAATCTGTACGGTAAGAGCATCTCTGCCGCCGTCACCGCGCTCAACAATGCCGGCTTCTACAACATCGCGTTCTGCGACCAGAACGGCAACCCCGTGAGCGGCAACGAAAACGCCACCGTCACGGGCGTCTCCCCCACCGGCAAGCAGTCCACCGACAGCACGATCACGTTGACGGTTTCGCTTTCTGGCTCCGATTCGGGCGACGATTCCGGCACGACTAACTAGTCGAGGACCCATCACCCGCAGCGGCTAGGGCCGCAAACATATTCGCTCAACGGCGCCCGCTTGCTCCCCCGCAAGCGGGCGCTTTATTTATCGACAGACCATGGCCCCTTAGCAACGCAAAGAGGCCCGCAAAAGCGAGCCTCCCAGGTGACAACAGAATATGTAATGCAGTAATTACTGGCCGCAGAACTTCACCATGATCTCGACCATGGACTCTTGCCTATGGACAAAATGTCCATAGGCAAGGAGATGAAAGAGTAAGGACAACGCCCTCTAAAAGAAGGCCGTATATGAAGATTGCATATCCCTTTTGCCTTCATATACTCAAGAAGCACCCCTCGAAGCGCTCCTGAGAGGCCCCCTTGGATGCAACCCAGGGGATCCAGATTCTGGTAGACATCGGCGCAGCAAAATCCTGCCGCGCAGGCACGAACGGACATCTTGACTCCTAACGCAATGCGGGGCGCCCCAAGACACCCCGCCACGACAAAAAACTAGTTCTCGTAGACCAGCGGGTGGCCCCAACTACCCTCGATCTTGCAGGTCTCCGCCGCAAAACCGGCAGCGAAGTCCAAGCTCTCGCGAATCGCGGCCTCGCCGCACTCGCCGGCCTTCTTCTTGGAAAGATAGGTGACCAAAAACGCCGTCAGCAGTGAATCGCCGGCCGCCATAGCGTCTTTGAGCTCCTCGGGCGCCACGGGCTTGATGCCCTGCTCGTAGAAGTTTTCGCCGTCATAGGCGACGGAGCCCTTGCTCCCGCGCGATGCGCATACGATTTGAGGGCCAAGGGCCTTCACCCACTCGAGCTTCGCCTTGATATCCTCCAGGGAAGCGTCGCCCATGGACATAAAGGCGTACGTCACAAATGGCGCAATCTGCCCGAAGTACTCGTCGGTGGAGTCATCGGAGAAGTCGAAGCTGATAGGCACGCCGGCAGCCTTGATCTTGGGGAGCTCGCGCTCGGTGAAGCAGTAGTTGCCGCTGTGCACCAAATCGAAGCCGCTGACGTACTCGGCGGCGAAGCGGTCTATCACGTAGCGCATGTCGCCACGTATGCCGCCTTCATTGGAGCCCAGGAAGATACGGTCCCCGGTCTCGTCAACGGTCACGCGAGCGGCGCCGTTGACGCCCAGGACCTGCTGGCAGCGAAGAAGCTCGACGCCCTCGTCCTCGAGCGATGCTATAACGTGCTCGGCCTCCTCATCTGATCCGAAGATTCCCATGTAGGCGCTGCGATCGACGCCGAGCTTCTTGGCGAAGACGGCGAAGTTAACTGCATTGCCGCCGGGATACATGGTCTTGATGTGCTCGTACTTATCGACAACGTTGTCTCCAAAGCCAAGCACGCTTATAGGATAGGCTGCCATGGTTATCTCCATTCAGGTAAACCGCCGTGGTTACGGCGAGCAGACGGGGCGCGAGGGATTCGCACGTCTCAACGCGCCTCGCGCCCCGTTTTAAAATCGCTAGTACTTCTCGATGCCCATGTAACGACGCACGTCCGGGTGATGGTCGAACACCTTGCCGCGAGCGGAGCGCAGCTCACAGTTCATCGCGTAGAACAGGATTGGATCAAGGAACGCGCGAACGCTCGCCGGTACTTGGTCCATGCCGTACTCCATGGCGTCGAGCACCATAAGAGTGTCGGTATGGGTCTCGAGGAATGCGAGGGCGCGCTCATCCATGGCTCGGCACTCACTAGAAGACATCTGCAGGAAGTAGAAGACTCCGGGCTCGGTCACCTCGAAGGGGCCGTGGAAGTACTCGCCGGAGTGGATATAGGCGCAGCTCTGCCACTGCATCTCCATAAGCGAGCAGATAGCGAAGCCATAGGCCTGGCTAAACACGGGACCGGACCCCAAGATATACAGGAACTTGTGGTCCTGGCACAGGGCGGCAAAACGGTCGCAGAGTTCGGCGTTGACCTTCTCGCGAGCTGCAGGCAGGATCTGGTCCATCTTGGCGATGCCTTCGTACATGTCGGCAAGGTCGGCATAACCTTCCTGCTGATCCAGGAGCTCGGAAGCGAGAGCCAAAGAGATGCCGGCGGGCACCTCCGCCTGCGGAACTCCCTCGCCCCACGGATATACCCAGCACGTCCACTCACCGTTATCGATGCCGGAACCCGCGTTGTCCGTCTGCACGATAACGGTCGCGCCCGCCGCCTTGGCGATCGAGCACGCATCGATTACCTCGGGGGTGTTGCCGGAGTGGCTGCAAGCGATGACAAGGGACTTTTCGCCCAGGCGCTTGGGACGCATGATATCGAACTCGCGGGCGGTATACGCCTCGCTGGCAAACGTAGTCGCCTCGCGCTTGAGCAGCTCGTGGGCGGGCAGCAGGTCGATGAGGGAGCCGCCGCAGGCAACCCAGAAGACGCTATCGAAACCGCCCTTTTCAGCGATTGCGTCGGCGATAAGATCATGTGCGTTCATTGTTATTCTTCCTTTCGATACGGCGGACGAATCCGCCAACGTTTACTGCGAGTCTTCTCGTCAAGCGTGTTGACTTCCCCACGCGAATGGGAGCTACGCGCTAGTCGACAAAATACCTCTCGAAGGCGTCCATGTTGTGCCGGTCCGCTGCTGCGGGATCATCGAAATACCTTCCATCGGTGATCTCCTGACCAAGATAGCCCTCGAACCCATGCGCGTTGAGGACGCGTACGAAATCGTCCATACTGTGCTTTCCATCGCCCCAAACCAGATGGCCATATGGGTCGCCATCAATGAAGCGCATGTTCCTTATGGCACCATCGCCAAACTCGGCAAACCACTCTTCAAGGCTCTCGCCGGCGACTCCCATAGCGGTAGTGTCCACCATTGGAGTAAGGTGCGGGCTGGCTACTTGGTCAAGCATGCGCCTGGCGTCCGCGAGTGTAACCACCAAGTTGCTCTCTTCCGGCCTCAGGCTCTCCATGCAGAGGGTCACGCCGTGCTCGCCGGCATAGTCCGCAAGAATCGCCAAGTGCTCGGCAGAGCGCTTCCAAGCCTCCTCGCGGTCCTCGTCCCAATCGCCCCAACCGGAGTTGATGGACATATACGGGGCGCCGAGCACCTCGGCGAGCTCGATGCCGTGCTTAAAGTAAGCGAGGCTCCGCTGCGCGTGGAGGGGCTTTCTGGCAGCGTACTGCCACGGATACACCACGTTCTCCGGACACAGGGAGCTCACGGAGAGTCCGCGGGACTCGATCTTGCGGCGAAGCTCGTCGGCCTCGAAATACCCCGTGTGGTCCAGCGTCACGTGCGGCTCGGCCGCCCAAAGCTCGATGGTTTTGAAGCCAAGGCGCTGCTGAGCATCAAGGAAGTAATCGAGCGACCACATGATGTAGTGAATGTTCATGCCGGCGACCTGCTCGCGACGCAGACGGGGTGTGGAAGCGCTTAAATCCATGCTGGGCACCTCCTACATCGGCAGTAGGCCGGAGATCACAGTCGCGACCAATCCGAACAGAACCATGAAGATAAAGAACTTCCAGATGGTCTTCCACCATTGCCCGAAGGAGATCTTCGCCACGGCAAGACCCGCGACGGTCATGCCCGCAACGGGGCTGATGGTGTTGACGGTCTGGTTCGCGAACTGCAGAGCGGTGACGGCAGCCCCGGGATTGAGGCCCATAAGCTCGGTCAGCGGGCCCATGACGGGCATGGTGAGTGCAGCGAGGCCGGAGCTGGAAGGAACCAGCAGCGAAAGCAGGCCGAGGACGATGTACATGAAGGTGGTATAGATGAAGGACGGAGCGCCCGCAAGGAGTCCGACGAGCCAGTTAAGAATAGAGTCGATGATCATTCCGCCCTCTGCGACGACCAGGATGCCGCGGGCGATGCCGATGATGCAGGCTGCGTAGGCGAAGTCGGCGATTCCGCGGACGAACTCCTCCGCAATGGTCTTCTCGTCCAGGCCGCCGAGTATGCCGGCAAGAAGGCCCATGGCCAGGAACACCATGGAGATCTCGTCCATATACCAGCCCTGGGTAACGAGGCCCCACACGATAACGCCCATGCCGACCGCGAAATCAATGAGGACGAGCTTGTGGCGAAGCGTGAACTCCTCTTCGATAGAGGCATCGGTGACAGAGAACTCGATGCGCTTCTGCTTATCGTCCTCATAGGTGATGGAGGACTTGGGATCGAGCTTGACGCGGCGCGCGTAGCGCATGGCCCAGAAAATGCCCGCGGCGGTGAAGATGACCCACAGGATGGCGCGGAGCCAAAGCTGGGGATTTCCCTCGATGCCGATAACGCCCTGGGCGATCAGCACGTTGAAAGGATCAATAGTGGATGCGCAGTAACCAAGGTTGGGGCCGAGGAAGCAGATGATGAACGCGGTCATGGAGTCATACCCGATGCTCAGCATGATGGGGATGAAGATCGCGTAGAACGGCAGCGCCTCCTCGGACATGCCGAACGTGGTGCCGCAGATCGAGAGCAGGATCATGGAGATGGGGATGATCAAGATGTCCTTGTTCTTCAGCTTCTTGATCACGCGGCTCATGCCGGCGTTTAGGGCGTTGGTCTTGGTGACGATGGCGAACGATCCGCCGATCAGCAGGACGAACGCGACGACATCGGCCGCAGCCTGAATGCCCTTGGCGGGAGCCTGCAGGACGGCATCGATGCCCTGTCGCAGATCGACGGTCTCCCCCGTCTCCGAATCGGTGTAGACCTTGTCGACCTCTTGGTACGTTCCGGCTACGGCGACTTCTCGCTCGCCCGCGGCCGTCTGAATGGTCTGGCGGTCGAACTGACCCGATGGGACGATCCATGTGAGCACCGCGAAGAACACGATCAGCATGAACGCGATGGTGTACACATGGGGAAGCTGGAGATGGAATCTGCGCTTGGGCTTCTCCTGTTTGGCATCCGGCATTCTTAACCTCCTGCCAGAGCAACGATGCTTGCCAAAAATCCTTCACGTATAGGCAAACATCTTAGGTTGTTCTATGTATAACCTGCATGAAGGCGTCGGTCAAGAAACATATTAGGTTGTTCTATAAGTGGTAACTTTTACGCGCTAAACGGACCTGCCGCGGCAATACGAGAACAGCGCTGTGTGAGACAGAGCCGCTAGATATCGAAGCTGTAGCGCGAACCCACGTAGTACTGTCTGCCATAGCAGAAGCGCTCTCCGTTGGAATCGAGAAAGCCCGCGTTCATGAAGAACAGCGGCTCCCCTACTGGGACCTTGAGCTCGCGGGCGGCATCAATTCCCGCACGGGCGATCTCCAGCCTGCAGGGATCGGACGAGCAGGGATACCTACCCGTACGCTCCCCCACGGCCTCGAATATCGAACAATTGGAGAGACCGATATCTTTGAGAAATTCGAATCCATCGACAGGATAGTAGTTGTTCTCGAACAGGACCGGCACGCCGTCTGCGGTACGCACGCGTGAGACCAAGATGAGGTCAGAGCCTTCATCCAAGCCAAAGAAAGAAGCGAGGTCGCGATCGGCGGCAACGGTCTTGCGGGCAACGACGCGAGCGCCCGCCTTCATGCCGTTTTCAGCGCATGCTTGGGTAAAACTCTGAACATCGTCCTTCTGATGCACCTTGCGAATTATCTTTGTCGCGGTCACAAACGTACCACGCCCCTGCCGCTTGGTGAGATACCCCTCGCCCACGAGCTCCTCTATTGCGCGGCGAACCGTGACCCTTCCCACGCCGTACATCTTAGAAAGCTCAAGTTCCGTTGGAATCTGCGAGTCAACGGGATATGTCCCCTGTTCGATATCGCTCTTAAGCAAATCGAGCACCTGTTGATACAGCGGGGCGGAAGAGCCCCCATCCAGATGCGCATCCACAAAAACTCTCCCTTTAAGGCGTTCGCGATCTCAACGACTCCATTCTACCGCACACGGAAAAATGAGGTTAAACACATAGGGGCCCTGCATGTTCGAGCGTATCGGGAATCTGGTCGCTGATTTCGTCCGCATTTGCTTGCGAAAAACCAAAACGCTCCTCGCGCTTGGCGAACACGGTGAGGCCCGCCGCCTTGCACGCAGCGATCGATGATGCTCGTGTGATGTTGGCTTCCTTCCTTTGCTTGCGAGGCGCGTCACTCGTCCTGCTGAGCCGCGGGCCCATCGTTCGGCGTGGCCTGCCTGCGCGGGGCATGCCGGGAATTGATGTAGTCGTATGCGTAGGCGATCTCCGTGACGGGGACCTCCACGTGGTAATGGGTGGAAATGTCAGAGAAGCTCGTGCGGAATGC
>CABUQY010000035.1 GCA_902493915.1 uncultured Collinsella sp. | reverse complement strand
GGCTCGGGCAAGCCTGTCTCGGCCGGCGATGCGGGAGCGCTGATGAAGAAACTCGATAATCCCGTGGGCCGTGCCATCGTCCGCCGCATCCTCAAGGGCAGCGCCCAGCAGCAGCTGGCAAGCGGCGTGACCACGGTGCGCGGCGCGGGCGACCCGTTGTTTGCCGACATTGCCGTGCGCGACGCTATCGACGCCGGTAAGTATCAGGGTCCGCGCCTGGTAGCGCCGGGAACGGGTGTCACGGTGCCGGGCGGCCATGGCGCGGGCTTGTTCGCCCAGGTGGCCAACAGCCCCGTCGAGGCAGCCGAGCAGGTGCGAGACCTGTATGCGCGCGGCGCCGACGTCATTAAGCTGTTCGTAACGGGCGGTGTGTTCGATGCGACCGAGGTGGGCGAGCCGGGCGTGCTGCGTATGCCGGTGGAGGTTGCCGCGGCGGCGTGCAAGGCGGCGCACGAGGTGGGCCTGCCGGTTATGGCTCATGTCGAGAGCACCGAGGGCGTGAAGGCCGCGCTTGAGGCCGGGGTCGACACGATCGAGCACGGTGCTCCGATGACGCCCGAGATCCTGGAGCTGTACCGTGGCGCCGCGGGCACGCAGCTCGAGGGACGTGCGCCCAGCGTTACCTGCACTATCAGCCCGGCGCTGCCGTTTGTGTTGCTCGATCCGGAGAAGACCCATTCGACTGACACGCAAAAGAAGAACGGCGACATCGTGTGCTCGGGCATTATCGAGAGTGCTCGTGCGGCGCTGGAAGCTGGCGTTAAGGTGGGCCTTGGCACAGATTCGAGCTGCCCGTTCGTGACGCAGTACGACATGTGGCGCGAGGTTGCCTATTTTGCCAAGTATGTCGGCGTGAGCAACGCCTTCGCGTTGCATACGGCTACGCAAGTCAACGCCGAGCTCCTGGGGCTGGGCGGCGAGACCGGTACGATCGAGTGCGGCAAGGCCGCCGATATCCTGGTGACGCGCAAGAATCCGCTCGATGACCTGTGCGCTCTGCGTGAGCCGATACATGTGATGTGTCGCGGTGATCTGGTACGCAAGCTCAAGGTGAAGCGTATTCCCGAGGTGGACGCCGAGCTCGACGCGATTATGGCCATGCCTGCCGAAGCGCTGGCCGAGGAGCTGACCCGCGACGGTGTGGCGTAGATGTGACAAAGGTGCAGCTCCGTTGCCGCATGCAAAAAGCCGAGGTCTCAACACGAGGCCTCGGCTTTTTTATCGAACAAATACTTAAGATTTGGGACAAACAAACCTGATTAATTTGTCCCGCGTGCGGGCGCTAGGAGCGGGTTTCCATCTTGGCGTGGCACCTGGGGCAGGTGACGCGGATCTTGCCTTTGCCCTTGGGGACGGAGAGCATCTGGCCGCAGTTGGGGCACTTGAGGTATGCCGTAGTTTTGCGGCCCTTCCACATCTTCTTGGCCGTGCGCTTGGCACGCTCAAAGTCTTCCTTGCTCGTTCCAGCTGCGCGCGAGGTGCTGGCCGCTGCAGTTCCACCGCCCAAGCTGGCGACGAACTTGCCCAAGCCGGGGACGTTCGCGGTCGCGCCGACAAAGGCCGCGTTTTCCTTGCGACGTGCGTCGATGTTTTTGGATAGGCCGCGCAGCACGCCAATCACGATCACGGCGATGGCGATCCAACTGAGCCACTGGATACGAGCCATCGATCCGATCATCGCGATGACAATGCCGGCAAAACCCATCACGATGGTGAGTTCATCGGCACCATTGCGGCCCTTCATAAAGTCATTCATGCAAATTGCCTTTCGTTCGATATGCTGCACGCCTTTATACCCGATTTAGAGCAAGGGGGACAGGTCAATCTGCACCAAGGTGGTGCAAACGTACCTATCCCCGATACGCCAAGATGGTGCAAAGAAGTCTGTCCCCAATGCCCCAATTACTTGGAGAGCTTGTCGACGACGCGCTCGATCTCGGCGAGCTTGGCGGCCTTGAGGTCTTCGTCGCCCGATTCGATTGCCGAAGTCACGCAGCCCTCGATATGTGCCTTGAGTACGTCGGCATTAATGCGCGCAAGGAGCGCCTGTGTGGCCATGAGCTGCGTGGAAATATCGACGCAGTAGCGGTCCTCCTCGACCATCCGCAGGATGCCGTCGATCTGACCGCGTGCCGTCTTGAGCATGCGGGTCACCGATTTGTGGTCTGCCATCATGGCGAGTCCTCGTTTCTGGTCGGGGGGTCGAATGCCTCTGGTAGCTGCTAAGCGGCGGTTACGGACAGGGCATGGAACTTCTCGCCGGCGCCCTCGACAGCGGCGGCGAGCTGCTCGGCGGTCACGGTGTCGGCGCACTCCACCTGGACGGTCTGAGTCTCGTGATCGGCGTCGGCGTCGGTCACGCCGGCCACGTTGAGCAACGCCGTCTCGACGGTGGCGTCGCAGTGGCCGCACATGAGGCCGGAAGTCTTGATTGTGTATCGCATTGGTATTCCTCTCTGTTGTGTCGGCTTTCCCAGGCACCCGACCTTGGCCTTCAAGCCGTCGCTCGCGTACCAAAGTACGCGCCGCTCCTCTTTCAGGTCAATCTCGGGCACCTGGAAAACCCGTTCTAAATGGACTTAAGGGTGAACCTATTTTGCCACTTTAGGCTTAAAGGTTCGTAGGCGCAGAGCATTGCTTACGACGCACACGCTCGACAGGCTCATGGCCGCGGCGCCGAACATCGGCGAGAGCTGCCAACCGGTGAGGGGGAAGAACACGCCCGCCGCCAGCGGAATGCCGATGCTGTTGTAGAACAGTGCCCAGAACAGGTCCTGCTTGATGTTGCGGATCGTCGCGCGCGACAGCTCGATGGCGCGGGCGACGTCCATGAGGTCGCTGCGCATGAGCACCACATCTGCCCCTTCTTTGGCGATGTCGGCGCCGGTGCCGATCGCAAGGCCCACGTCGGCGCGCGCCAGGGCGGGGGAGTCGTTGATGCCGTCGCCCACCATGGCGACCTTGCTGCCCGCATCCTGCAGCCCGCGCACGTGGCGCTCCTTGTCGGCGGGGAGGATGTCGGCGATGACCTGCTCGCTGCTCAGCCCCACGCGGCGGGCGATGGCCTCGGCCGTCACGCGGTTGTCGCCGGTGAGCATGCGCACGTCGACGCCGAGCTTGCGGAGCGCAGCGATGGCCTCGGCGCTCGTCTCTTTGACCTCGTCAGCCACGGCGATGGTGCCGACAAGCTCACCGTTCTTGGCAAAGAACAGCGGCGTCTTGCCTTCGGCAGCGAACTGCTCGGCAAGACCGGCGGGCACCTCCGCGCCCAGCTCGTTCATCAGGCGCACGTTGCCGGCTGCGATGACATTCTGCCCCTCGCGCGCCGTAACGCCTCGTCCAGGCACTGCGGCAAAGTCCTCGACCATGCGCGCCACGATTCCGCGCGCCTCGCACTCGGCCATAATCGCTTCGGCCAGCGGGTGCTCGCTCGAGCGCTCCAGCGCGGCGGCTAACTTGAGCAGCGCCTTTTCGCTCATGGCGGGCGAGCCGTCGGCGCGCGCGGCAACCACAATATCGGTCACGGCCGGCTTGCCGCGGGTGACCGTGCCCGTCTTGTCGAGCACCACGGTGCCCACGCTGCGTAGGTTTTCCAGCGCCTCGGCGCTTTTGAACAGGATGCCCATTTCGGCGCCCTTGCCGGTGCCCACCATGATGGCGACGGGCGTGGCCAGGCCGAGTGCGCACGGACAGCTGATCACCAACACCGCCACGGCGGAGGTGAGCGCCTCGTTCACGCTGCCGGTCAGTGCCATCCACACCGCAAAGGTCACGGCCGAGATTACGAACACCACGGGCACAAACACGCCGGCGACCTTATCGGCCATGCGGGCGATGGGCGCCTTGGTGGCGTTGGCGTCCTCGACGAGCTGGATGATCTTGGCAAGCGACGTGTCGGCGCCCACGCGCGTGGCGCGGAAGGTAAACGATCCGGTGCGGTTGACCGTGGCGGCGTTGACGGTGTCGCCGGCGGTCTTTTCCACGGGGATGGACTCGCCGGTGAGCGCACTCTCGTCCACGGCCGACGCGCCCTCGAGTACTACGCCGTCGACAGGGATAGACTCGCCGGGGCGCACACGCAGGACATGGCCGGGAAGGATGGCGTCGACGTCGACGGTGGACTCGGTGCCGTCCTCGGCCACGACGGTCGCGGTCTTGGGCGCCAGGTCGATCAGCGCTTCGATGGCGCCGCCGGTTTTGGATTTGCTGCGCGTCTCGAGGTATTTGCCCACGGTGACGAGCGACAGGATTGTGCCCGCACTCTCAAAATACAGATTGTCCATGCCCGTCATCATGGCCTCGTGGACCTGTCCGGCGGCCAGTTGGTCGGCCATGATAAACATGGCGTAGAGCGACCAGGCGATAGACGCGGTGGCGCCGACGGCGATGAGGGCGTCCATGGTGGGCGCGCCATGCGCGAGCGATTTAAAGCCGTTGATGAAGTATGCGTCGTTGACATAGACGATGGGGATGAGCAGGACGAGCTCAGTGAGGGCGAGCGTCATGCTGTGGGTATGGTCGGTGAAGACGCCGGGCAGCGGCCAGCCAAGCATGTGCCCCATGCCTATGTAGAACAGCGGGATGAGGAATACGATTGAGACGATGAGGCGGGTGCGCATGGCAGAGGCGGCGGCCTCCAGCTTTTTGGTTGGCGACTCCATATGGGCGGCGCCAGAGCTGGCTTGCGTGCTGCCGTTTGAGCCGGCGGTACCGGTGCCCGCATCGACGGGCGAGGCCGAGTAGCCGGCACGGTCGACGGCGGTGCAGATATCGTCGGGAGAGATCTGCGCGGGGTCATAGTCCACCAGCATGGAGCCGGCGAGCAGATTGACCGCGACGCTCTCGACGCCGTCGAGCTTGCTCACGGCACGGTCCACGTGCGCCTGGCAGGCGGCGCACGTCATGCCACCCACGTCGAACTTATCTTGAGCCATGGCTTCTCCTTTCTGTGGTTCGGTGTTGGAATTGTTAACCTGCCGATACTATACACCCATACCCCCTGGGGGTGTATAGTGGAGATTGAAATGTATGACATTTCGTTACAGAAGGATGCCGAGCGCCGGGGTCTCCAACCATTCATCTCAATCTCTAACAACTAGTCCCGTTTTTCCGAGAATCTGTTACAGATCGAGACATTCCGTCGGACATCAACTCAGAATCTCGATCTGTAACATCTGACAGAGAAAATGACCCCTTACTGTTACAGATCAAGACAAACAATTTGGCGGCAAGCTAATGTCTCGTTCTGTAACATCTAGCAGCAAATATGACCTCTAACTGTTACAGATTGAGACAGACTGCCCGGGGTCAACTCAAATGTCTTGATCTGTAACATCTAGAGAGGTTTTTAACCCCTTACTGTTACAGATTGAGATGTTGTCTCGCGGGGCTGGGGTTTTGTCTCGATCTATAACATCTAGACCGGTTTTTGGGTTCTAACTGTTACAGATCGAGACAATTGCCGGGGTGGGGTCCCGTCGCGGCAAGACGCCCGCCGCCTAGATACAGAACCCGGGGATCACACAGGTTAGCTTGTTTGGCTTTTCCGCAGGCGTTGCGTACGTAAAGACGTCGCCGTCGTGCCCCACGCGGTTCATATAGAGTGTGCCTTCGCTCTCCGATGTGTCGGGGCTCACCGTGCGCTCCCACCAGCAGGTGTCCTCGCCCTTCCACTGGCGGACCATCGTCTCGTTCGTGGAATACGGGCTCACCTTGAGCTCGCGGAAGAGCTGATACTCCTTGCCCTCGCCGTTGTAGATGTCTGCCAGGTAGTGATAGTCCTCGGCAAACGAATCGGGCGGTTGCGTACCGCACAGCTCGACCATGGCGGGCAGCCAAAGGGTTGCGGGCAACTCGCTCAGACACGATGCGCTGTTGGCGGCGCCCACATTGTTTGAGACCTTCTTGACCCCTTTAATGAGCGCGCGCAACTCGTTGGGCAGCAGCTTAAGGCCGTCGCCGTTGAGCCATTCCCGCAGCTCGCAATCTGCCCAGCCGGCGCTCGGCGGTTCAGTCGCAGCGTTGCGCTCGGCAATACCCGCGTCGAACATAAACGTCAGCCCGGCCTTGCCCGTCCCGTCCAGAAGTTCATCGTGACGGATGCCCACAAGCTGCGCGCCGACCTCCAGCCCGTTGGTGAGTTTCACGCGCTTGGTACACGGATAGGGGATATGCCCATCGGCGTCGAGCAGATGGTAGCGCTTGGCAATCTCGCGTGCCTCGCTACGGGTCTCGGCGGCCTTAATCTTGAGCGAAATCTCCTGAAGCTGATCCCAGGTGTAGTCGTCAAGTGAACCGCGGATGCCGTCCAGGTAGTCGGGGATGCCAAAGCCATGAGTTGCCGCCCCGATAACGCCAAGCCCCGCAACGGCCGCGACAACGCCACCGATAATAAAGCGGCGGCGGGTCATGGCATCGTGCCGGGCCTGCTCCAGGATCTCTCGCGCGCGCTCGCCGGCGACGTCGACCTTAAGGTGCGTACCGGAGTCGATGTCAATTGCGGTGTCACTGCCCGCGCCCTCGCGGCCCTCGGATTCGGCATCGGTGAGGTATGCCGAGAGCACCTCGAGCATCTGCTGTTCGGTGGGACGATCACGCTGCTCGACTGAGATGCCTTTCATGATGATTTGGACGAGCGCCTCGTCGTCACTGCATCGCGGCTCGAGCGGCGCCGGCTTGGTCTTGGTCTTTATGAGGTAGAACGAACCGGTTGCCGCGGCACCCGTCGACTCCACATCGAACGGTTTGCGACCGCTGTAGAGCTGGTACAGAATGCTCGAAAGCGCGTAGACATCGATTGCGGGCGAGCGGCGAAGGGCCGCGATGCCTTCGATATCCTGCGTGAGCATCTCGGGCGCGGCGTATGCGGGCGTGGCAAAGCGCCAGATGTCGGCGCGGCGGGTGATCGTGTCATCGCCGAGGGCCATGGTCGCGGAGCCCATGTCGATGAGGCAGGGGTCAAAGGAGCAATCGACGATCTGCTGCTCGAGCGTTCGACTGGTGGTACGGAACATGATATTGGCGGGCGACAGGTCGCGATGGACGACCGGATTTACGAGTCCCTGGGTCATCAGGAGTGCGCGAAGCACGGCGTTTCCAACGGCGGCCACCATCTGGGTGGTTAGCCCGCCCGAGGCATCGTGCGGAAGCAAGGGCAGCGCCTGCTTGAGCGAGGTGCCCTCGACCCACTCCATGAGGATGAGCGGGTCGTCCTCGCACGATCCATAGCCATAGACGCGCGGAAATCCGCGCAGGTGCGAGACAGTGCACAGATGACGGTACTCCTCGAACAGCGCGGCGGTATTGGCCAGGTGCGCAGCCGCTTGCTCGGCGGAGCGGTCGGGGGCTTGGCCAGAGAGAAAGGCGTTGTCCTTGAGTAGCTTGACGGCAAAGACCTCGCCGCTTGTGTTGGTCGCGCGAAGCACGTGCCCGATGTTGCCGTTGTTGCGGTGGGCCGTCTGGAGAATAAGCGTCATAAACCGACGCTTGGCGTCGTCCTCGGCACTGGGGTCGACCGCCACGGCGGTGTCGAACGTATCGAGACGGATGAGTTTGTCGCCATAGGCGCTATCGGTAGTATCCATGGCGTTCCTTTGTCTGGCATGGGTTGCCGCGCGTACACGTGAGCAGTGCGGATATCGGTAAAGTACCATGATAGCCGCACTGCTCACGTGTACCGCTGAGTATTGTCGTTTACGACGCAGAAGGTAGAAGACGAAAGACGGACGGCGACCGTCTTCCGATCGCTGTCCGTGCTAGTCCACAATGACAAGGAATGTCGTGTAGAGACCCAGATGGAGCCTGTCGCTGTTGGCGATTTCCACGGGGGGATAGACTTTGCCGGGTTCGCGTTGGTCGCGCGGCGGCTCAATCACAATATCGCCGTCGCCCGCGCCCGATTCGAGCACTGTGCCGTTGGTCGATCCAAGGCCCTGGGCGTACCAGTGCTCACCCTCGAGCCAAATACGAAGATGCTCGCGCGAGGCGTCGGCGCCTACATCGGTGATGCTGGGCGAGGTTTTGGGCAAAGAACCAATCACGGTGCCGCGCGGATCGCGTGTGAGGGGATGGATTTGCATGTCGGCGCAGTTGTCGGCATGGGTTCTGAGCAGACCGAGGTTGGGAGCGACGGTGTGCGGCTGCTCCAGGCTGCTCATAAAGCCACGTCCGACGGTAGTTTCGGTGGTGCCAAAGTGCCCGCCCGTCTTGCTGTCGCAAAAGCGCTCGACGGTGGCCACGCCCTGAACGGGATCGGCGAGCGCCCCCGTTGCCACAAAGAGCATAAGGTAAAGCGTGCTTTTCTCGCGCACGGCATTGCCGTCAAAGTTGTCGATGCGATTGAGGGCATTTGCATATAGGCGGCTGTCCAGCTTGTAGCTGGCGAGAGCCGACATCATTTCGTTGGCGGCCGGACCGCGATAGTGCTCGGCGATTGCCTGATAGGCGGACTCGCCGCCGCCGAGCTTGCTGCAGATTGCCGCGGAAAGGTTGAGCGTGGTGACGGTAAAGTCGCTGTAGATGGCGGGCGCGCACTGGTCAGGCTTGCGATGGACGATGTAACGGGTGAGATACGAGCGGTTGGAAGAGCATTTCTCGAGCAGGGTACTGCCGAGATAGGAGTTTCCATTGATGAGCATTCGGGCGATCTCGAGATGTTTAAGACCGCCGAACGAGCGAATATCGTTATAGAGGACCGAGCAAGGCGTCTCTGCTGCCACGGATACCTCCTTTGATTGCTTCCTAGCCAATATGGCGATAGGAATTAATGGCCCCCGGTGGGCGACGTATTAAATGGTTGCGCAATATATAGCGTAACCAAAGCAACATTATAGGCCACATGTTCGAAATTGCAGGAAGACCGAGAGATTTGGTTTGGATTGAACGGAAATCCCCCTCTGTCTTGATCTATAACAATTAGGGCCGATTTTACTCGTTAACTGTTACAGATTGAGACGTTTGTGAGCCGTGTCGACCGTTTGTCTCGATCTGTAACACGTAGAGGAAGATTTGCCCTGTAGATGTTACAGATTGAGACAATCAGCCAGGCCCGCCCCGTCCGCCTCGTCATCTGTGGTTTACGTGGGGGCATGCGAAGCACGGGTATACTAACCGGCGGCGAATCTGCTCCATCGCTTAGAGCTGCTGCGTCTGGACGGCGCGTGATAGGGCTGCCAAAGCGATCGCCAGCGTGCTGAGCAACGTCCTCTCTGTGCGCACCCGTTTTTGTATGTATTAGCGCACTACCAAGCACGCCCGCGCGGCCGCATGCCGTGCCCATTGCGCGTGCAGATAAGGAACAACAACATATGCGTAATTCTGTATCTGACGTCACCGACGCCGAGATTCTGGACGAGACCCGCGAGGCCATGACCCAGGCTGCCTTCGATGCCGCCGATGAGGCCAATGCCGCCCAGGCCGTCGAGTCCGCTACCGAGAGCCTGCCCGCCTTTGACGAGCTGGGCCTCTCCGACGAGATGCTTCGTGCTATCGAGAACCTGGGCTACACGGCGCCGACGCCCGTGCAGGCCGGTTCGATTCCTGTGGTGCTCGAAGGCCGCGACTTGCTTGCCGCCGCTCAGACCGGCACCGGCAAGACGGCCGCCTTCTTGCTGCCGACCATGAACAATCTGGAGCACATCGCTCCTCCCAAACCCGTGCGCGATCGTGGCGGCCGCAACCGCCGTCGCGGTGCCAAGAAGCCCGAGGGCAACGGCCGCGGCCCCGTGATGCTCGTCATCACCCCTACGCGCGAGCTTGCCCAGCAAATCGACGAGGTCGCAAGCAAAATTGCCGACGTCACCGGCCATGTCGCCGTGACCGTCGTGGGCGGCGTGAGCTACAAGCCGCAGACTGCTGCCCTCAAGTACGGCTGCGACATCCTGGTCGCCACGCCGGGCCGTCTGGTCGATCTGATCGAGCAGGGCGCCTGCCACCTGGACGAGGTTAAGGTCCTGGTGCTCGACGAGGCCGACCGCATGCTCGACATGGGCTTTTTGCCCGCCGTCCGCCGCATTGTGCGCGAGACGCCGGCCGAGCGCCAGACGCTGCTGTTCTCGGCGACCCTCGACGAGGAGGCCGTGGGTGAGATCACCGACCTGGTGAGCGACCCGGCTCGCGTGGAGATCGCACCGGCCACGTCGACCGCCGACACCGTCGACCAGTTTGTGTTCCCGGTGTCCATCGAGGCCAAGAACAACCTGCTGCCCGAGTTCCTCAAAAAGGAAGGCCCGGAGCGCACTATCGTCTTTATGCGCACCAAGCACCGCGCCGACAGCTGCTGCCGTCGTCTGGAGCGCAAGGGCATTAAGGCCGCCGCGATTCACGGTAACCGCAGCCAGGCCCAGCGCGAGTGTGCCCTTTCGGCCTTCCGCGACGGTACCGTCGACGTGTTGGTGGCAACCGACGTGCTTGCCCGCGGCATCGACATCAGCGATGTGCGCTACGTCGTGAACTTTGACGTGCCAGCCGAGCCGACCGACTACATCCACCGTATTGGCCGTACGGGCCGCGCCGGCGAGCTGGGCTGGGCCATCACGTTTGTGACCGAGCAGGATGTCGATGAGTTCTACGAGATCGAGAAACTCATGGACAAGACCGCCGACATCTACGAGGCCGGCGACCTGCATGTGGGTCCCAACCCGCCTGCGGTTGATCCCGAGCGCGACCCTGCGGCCTTTAAGGTGAAGAAGAAGACCAAGCGCGGCAAGTCCAAGAGCAAGAAGAAGCTTGAGCAGGCACGTCGCGACGGCAAGCGCAACGGCGATGACTATGGCGATGTGGCCGGTCGCTCCAACCGCGGTCGCGACGAGCGTCGCGGCGACGGCGAGCGTCCGAGCCGTCCCAAGCGCGGCGGCAAGACCCGCGTGCGCGAGGGCGTTCAGGCTCGCGTGGACGAGGCTGTGGAGAGCGTGGCCCGCGAGGTGGCTGCCGAGGAGCGTGCCGGTGCTGTTGAGCAGGGCCCGCGCGGCAACCGTGCCGAGCGTCGTGCCAAGCAGTTCCAGGGCGAGGCACATCGCCGTCGCCGCGAGGACGAGGACCGCGGCGGTCGTCGTCGTGTTGAGCGCGAGGACGAGGGCCGTGGCTCGCGCGGCGGCAAGCGTGGCTCGGGCGATCGTCGTCGTTCCGATCGCAATGACGAGCGCGGTGGCCGTGACGAGCGTCGCGGCGGCGAGGGTCGCGGTGAGCGTGGCGCCCGCAGCGGTGAGTCCCGTGGCGGCAAGCGCTTTGAAGAGCGCGGCGGTCGTGGCGGCGAGCGTCGCGAGGGTGCTCGCGGTAATGGTGGGCACAGCGGCGCTGGGCGTTCTGGTGAGTCGCGTGATCGTCGCGATCCGCGTGCCAGCCGCGATCGTCGCGATGACTGGCGCAACTACGACGATACCCGCGAAGAGCGTCGCGGCGGCTACCGTGGTGGTCGCGGCGGCAACCAGGCCGGTTCCCGTGGCGGCCGCGCCGGCGGCCGCGATAACCGTGGCAGCTATGGCAACAGCCGTGGCGGCAAGCGCGGCGGCAGCTCCCGTCGCCCCGGTGACGGCGGCGGCAAGCGCAAGTAGCATACACGTCGCGCGGTAAGGCGAGACGAGTTAGGGCCCCGAGCAGACTATGCTCAGGGCCCTTTTTGGTGCAAAGAGGTCAGGTTAATCTGCGCCAACGTCTTGAAGTTGCGGTGGAATACGGACTGTTTTGCCCTTTTGAGCGGCTTTTTCAGTCCCTATTTCACCGCAACTCATGATTGGTGCAAACAAACCTGTCCACGATGCACCAGAGTGAGGAATGTCCCCAAGTGCCGCATTGTGGGTAACGCGTTTTATCAAATATGGCATTTATCTGCGGTAATGTTCTATTTCACCGCTGAGGACGACGTTTCATACCGCCTGCCGAACCGTGTTGCTGCCAAACAACTTTATAGGTCAGTGTGTTGCGTGTAGCAATTTCGCCCGGCCTCGCCTCCGGGCTGCCATGTGAGAGGGGATCTTATGGCTCGACTGCATGTAATGGAACGCAGCCACGCTCAGGCCGTCATGGACGACCTGCACGATGCGCTCGGACGTCGTCTGGCGGTGAGTTCGCTCGCTCCGTGTCCCGTTGAGTTTACGGCAGCGCTCGTCAACCTGTGCTCCACCCAGAGCTGCGGCAAGTGCACGCCCTGCCGCGTGGGCCTGAGCGCGCTGAGCGACCTGCTCGCCGATGTGCTCGAAGGGCGCGCCGATGAGTCCACGCTCAACCTTATTGAGCGCACGGCCCGCACCATCTACCTTTCGAGCGACTGCGCCATCGGCTACGAGGCCGGCGCCATGGCGCTCACGGCCATTCGCGGCTTCCGCGACGACTTTGAGCACCACATTCGTGAGCACTCCTGCGGCTTTGACCGCGAGACCCGTGTCCCGTGCGTCTCAGGCTGCCCGGCGCACGTCGACATTCCCGGGTACATTTCGCTCGTTGAGGCCGGCCGCTATGCCGATGCCGTCAAGGTCATCCGCAAGAACAATCCGCTTCCGCTCGTCTGCGGCCTGGTGTGCGAGCATCCCTGCGAGATGCACTGTCGCCGTGGCATGGTCGACGACCCCATGAACATCCTTGCCCTCAAGCGGTTTGCCGTTGAGCATAGCGACCTCAACGACCACAAGCCACATGTAGTGGACAACACTGGTAAGCGCGTCGCCGTGATCGGCGGCGGCCCGGCCGGTCTTTCTTGCGCCTACTACCTGGCCGTGATGGGCCACAAGGTGACCATTTTTGAGCAGCGCCACCACCTGGGTGGCATGCTGCGCTACGGAATCCCCAGCTATCGTCTGCCACGCGAGCGCCTGCAGGCCGAGATCGACTGGATCATGAGCGCCGGCATCGATGTGGAACTCGACCACTCCGTGAACGGCGAGGAGCTCGCCCGTCTACGCGACGAGTTCGATGCCGTCTACCTAGCCATCGGTGCCCACAGCGACAAGAAGCTCGGCCTTCCGGGCGAAGAGGCGCCCGGCGTTGAGTCGGCCGTCAAGATGCTGCGTGCCATCGGTGATGACGAGCTGCCCGACCTAAGCGGCCAGCGCGTGTGCGTCATCGGCGGCGGCAACGTTGCCATGGACGTGGCACGCTCTGCCGTGCGCTGCGGTGCCGAAAAGGTAAGCATCGTCTACCGCCGTCGCATCTGCGATATGACGGCCCAGGATGCCGAGATCGCCGGTGCCCAGGCCGAGGGCTGCGAAGTGCTGGAGCTGACAGCCCCGCTCGCCATCGAGACGGGCGAGGACGGTCGCGTGAACGGCCTGCGCGTGCAGCCGCAGATTATCGGCGAGCCCCGCCGCGGTCGTCCGGCTCCGCGTGCCGCCGCCACGCCCGAGCACGTCATCCCCTGCGAGCGCGTGTTCGTCGCCATTGGCCAAGACATCGATTCCAAACCGTTTGAGGAGGTGGGCATTGCCTGCAAGTGGGGCTGCGTGGTCACCGATTCGGACGGTGCCGTGCCCAACTTCGATGGCCTCTTTAGCGGCGGCGACTGCCAGACCGGCCCCGCTACCGTCATCCGCGCCATCAATGCCGGCCGCGTGGCTTCGGCAAACATCGACCGCTATCTGGGCTTCGACCACAAGATCAAGCTCGACGTGGAGCTGCCGACCGTCCAGTTTAAGGGCAAGCACGAGTGCGGCCGCTGCGAGCTGGGCGAGCGCGAGGCCGGCGAGCGCATTCACGATTGGAATCTGGTCGAGCAGGGTCTCACCGAGCAGGAGGCGCGCCAGGAGGCGAGCCGCTGCCTGCGCTGCGACCACTTTGGCTTTGGCGCGTTCCGCGGAGGGAGGAACCTGGAATGGTAGAGCCCAACAAAACCACCGTCAGCGACAACACCGAAAACGGAGCGCACAATATGGTCAAGCTTACTATCGATAATTGCGAGGTCGTGGTTCCCGAGCACACCACGATCCTGGACGCAGCCAAGTCCGTCGGCATTCAGATTCCTACCCTGTGCTACCTGCGCGATCTAAACGAGATCGGCGGTTGCCGCGTGTGCGTGGTCGAGGTTGAGGGCTGCGACCAGCTGGTTGCCGCCTGCAACAACTACGTGCTCGACGGCATGGTGGTCCACACCAACAGCCCCAAGGCGCGCGAAGCCCGTCGCACCAACGTGCAGCTGCTGCTGTCCCAGCACGATTCGCAGTGCACGAGCTGCGTGCGCAGCGGCAACTGCAACCTGCAGACCATCGCCAATGACCTGGGCATTTTCTATCTGCCGTATCAAAGGCATTTGACGGGCGAGGGCTGGGATTTCGATTTTCCCATCATCCGCGAAAACGACAAGTGCATCAAATGCATGCGCTGCATTAAGGTGTGCGAGAGCGTACAGGGCCTAGGGATCTGGGACCTGACCAACCGTGCCACGCATACCGCCGTGGGTACCCGCGGGCGCGTGCCAATCGGCAAGACCGATTGCGTCGCGTGCGGCCAGTGCATTACGCATTGTCCGACGGGCGCACTGCGCGAGCGCGACGATACCGAGACCGTGTTCGATGCTCTCGCCGATCCCGACAAGATCGTGCTGGTGCAGATTGCGCCGGCCGTGCGCAGCGCTTGGGGCGAGGAGCTCGGCATTCCGCGCGAGGCGGCCACCGTCGAGCGCCTGGCGTGTGCGCTGCGTCGCGTGGGCTTTGAGTACGTGTTCGATACCGATTTCTCGGCCGACCTCACCATTATGGAGGAGGGCTCCGAGCTGCTCGAGCGCCTGGGCGCCGCCGCCAAGGGCGAGGGTGACAGCCGCGGCTTGCCCATGTTTACGAGCTGCTGCCCGGGTTGGGTGCGCTTTGTGAAGGCCCGCTATCCGGAGTTTGTCGACAGCCTGTCTACGTCCAAGTCGCCGCAGCAGATGTTCGGCGCCATCGCCAAGACCTACTATGCCAAAGTGCTGGGCGTGGAGCCCGAGCGTCTGTTTGTGGTGTCCGTGATGCCGTGCACGGCCAAGAAGGCCGAGTGCGCGCTGCCGAGCATGGTGGGCGAGGACGGCACACCCGATGTGGACGTTGCGCTGACGGTGCGCGAGATGGTGCGCATGATCCGCGCGAGCCACGTGAGCGTGGATACGCTGGTTGAGGAGCCGCTCGATACGCCGCTGGGCTTTGGCACGGGCGCGGGTGTGATCTTTGGCGCCACGGGCGGCGTGATGGAGGCCGCCGTGCGCTCGGCCTATTACCTGGTGACGGGCAAGAACCCCGACGCCGACTTCTTTACCGATGTGCGCGGCCTGGACGGCTGGAAGGAAGCCGTCGCCGATATCGATGGTACCAAGGCGCGCGTCGCCGTGGCGCACGGGCTGGGCAACGCCGCCCGTCTGCTCGACGCGATTCGCGACGGCCGCGTGAGCTATGACTTCGTTGAGGTCATGGCGTGCCCGGGCGGCTGCGTCGGTGGCGGCGGCCAGCCCATCCACGACGGCTGTGAGCTGGCAGCCGAGCGTGGCCAGGTGCTCTGGGGCCTCGATGCGAAGGCGGACATTCGCTTCTCGCACGAGAATCCCGATGTCCAGGCGTGCTATCGCGAGTTCTTGGGCGAGCCGCTCTCGCCGCTGGCCGAGGAGCTGCTGCATACCGACCATCACGCCTGGTCGATGCCCAATGAGGGGGCGTGCTAGCGATGCGCGCTTTTGATGTTGAGATGTCGCGCCGGGGGTTTGCTTCGGTGCTCGCCGCGGGCGCCCTGTCGCTTGCGCTCGCGGGCTGTGGCGGCGGGGCTGCCGGTGCCGGGTCCGCCGCGGGCTCGGCTGCCGGGTCTGCTGCGGGCAGTTCTGCTGTCGAGCCGGTCGAGGTGCACGTCGCCTCGCTCAAGGGGCCGACGTCGATTGGCCTGGTGCAGTTTATGGACCAGGCGGACGAGGGCGCCACGGATAACGAGTTCTACTTTGCGATCAACACTGCCGCCGACGAGATCGTGCCCAAGGTCATTCAGGGCGATGTCGATATCGCGCTGGTCCCGGCCAACGTGGCGAGCGTGCTCTACAACAAGACCGAGGGCGCGGTGCAGGTCATCGACATCAACACGCTGGGCGTGCTGAACGTGGTGACGGGCGATGCGGGCGTGACCTCGTTTGGCGACCTGGCGGGTCACACCGTCTACATGACGGGCAAGGGCACCACGCCGGAGTACGTGATGAACTATCTGCTGGAGCGCGCGGGCCTGACCGGTCAGGTGACGCTCGAGTTTAAGAGCGAGCCCACCGAGGTACTTTCGGCGCTGCTTGCCGACCCGTCTGCCGTGGGCGTGCTGCCCGAGCCGTTCAAGACCGCTGCCATCGCCAAGAGCGAGGGCAAGCTGTCGGCGCCGGTGAGTCTGACCGACGTGTGGGACGAGCTGGCGGGCGACACGGGTTCGCGCTTGCTGACGGGCGTGACCGTGGTGCGCCGCGCGTTTGCCGAGGAGCATCCCGAGGCCGTGGCGGAGTTCTTGAGCTGTCACGAGGCGAGCGTCAAGGCTGTCAACGCGGCGCCGACGGACTGGGCGCAGGCCGTAGTCGATGCCGGTATCGTGGACAACGCCACGATTGCCGAGAAGGCGATCCCCGGATGCATGCTCGTCTGCCAGACTGGTAAGGATATGAAGACGGCGCTTGGCGGATACCTGCAGATGCTGGCCGACGCGGACGCGAGCGCCGTGGGTGGTAAACTTCCGGCTGATGATTTCTACTACATG
>CABUQY010000034.1 GCA_902493915.1 uncultured Collinsella sp. | reverse complement strand
AGTCCTGCGCAAGACGGAAAGCACATTAAGTGCTTTCCTTTGCGTGCGGAACTCGCGACAAACTTAACCGCCCCGCCCGGCGGGCGAGCTGCGGAAAATCGGTCGGTCCAGAGCAATATCGTGCAAACGGAAATCTGGCTGATGATCTGTTCGCGACAAAGACTCGATAGGTAGCCCCCTCTATGACCTTTTATAAGTTGCGGTGAAATAGGGACTAAATTTGGGGTTGAATCGTTTAAACAGTCCCTATTTCACCGCAACTTATGGGAGGGATAGAAAAAGGCGAAGGCCCTGGAGAGGGACTCCGCCTTTTATACAGGGGGCGATGGTATTCGCGTACCGTGGGATTAGACCAGGCGGGCGTTGATCGTCTTGGCGATCTCGGCGGCGTCGGTGGAACCCTTGACGGTGGCACGGAAGTCCTCGTCCATGAGCGCCTCGGCAACCTTGGACAGGATCTTGAGGTGCGTGGTGCCGGCCTGGGCACCGGGGATGAGCAGGGCGATAGCCACGTTGACGGGAGCGCCGTCCATGGTGTCCCAACCGGTCACGCCGGACTCGTCCTTGACGACGATGACGGCAGCCTCGGTAATTGCGTCGGACTTGGCATGCGGGATGGCGAAGCCCTCCATCATGCCCGTGGTGCCCTCGGCCTCGCGGGCCAGGAAGGCGTTCATCACGGCGTCGGCGTCGCTGGCGATACCGGCCTTGACGGCCTGGTTGGAAACGAAGCTCAGAGCCTCGTCACGAGAAGCGAAGTCCTCGGCGACAAAGACATTCTCGACCTTCACGAAGTCGGCAGCCTCGGCCTTGGGGGCCTCGACGGCAGCGGCCTTGGGAGCCTCAACCGGCTTGGCTGCAGGAGCGGCCTTCTGATTCTTCTCGAAGTCGTACTTCTTGAAGGCCACGAACAGGATGCCACCGACCACAGCGCCGATGAGGATCGCGAGGACCCAAAGCGGACCGTTCTCGACAACGGGCAGGACCAGGAAGCCACCGTGAGGCGCCGGATCGTGAACGTTGAACATAATGGTCAGGATCGAAGCGATAGAGGAACCGAGCATCATGATGGGCATGACGGGCCAGATGTTCTTGGTCATGAACGGAATGGCGCCCTCGGTGATGTGGGTGCAACCAAGGATGAGGTTGACGACACCGGCGTCGTGATCCTCCTGGCTGAAGTACTTCTTGCCGACAACGACGGCAAAGGTGGTGATCAGCGGCGGAACGATGCAGGCGGCGGAGACGGCAGCCATGAAGTTGGTGCCGAAGTTGTAGGTATCGGTGCCAACACCGGCGGCCAAAGCCTCGGTGAGCATAGCAGTACCGGTGACGTAAGCAGCCTTGTTGACCGGGCCGCCCATGTCAAAGGCGCACATGCAGCCAATGGCAAGACCCAGTACAACGGCGCCAGAGGCGGACAGGCCCTTGAGGAAGTCCATCATGGCGGTGTTGATGGCAGCCATGGGGCCGGAAATGCCGAGCATGACCAGGCCGACAATAGCCGTCGAGAACAGCGGGTACAGGAAGATAGCCTTGAGGCCGTCCAGGTTCTTGGGCAGACCGGCAAAGACCTTCTCGAGCAGCAGGATAACATAGCCGGCGAGGAAGCCACCGACGATGCCGCCCAGGAAGCCGAAGCCCACGCCGGCGCCACCGGCGTCGATCATGCCGGTCTCGGCGTTAACAGGCAGGCCCTGGATGGCGATCATACCGGCAACAAAACCGGGAACGAGCGCCGGGCGCTTGCCGATGGATTCGGCGATGTAGGCGGAAAGCACCGGAACCATGAGGTTCATTGCGATGCCGCCGATGATCTTGAGCATCGCAGCAAAGCTGTTGTAGTCAGACGCCGTCGAATCGAAGGACGTAATGCCCCACAGGAACGAGACAGCGGTCAGAACACCACCGGCAACGACGAAGACCAGCATGTGGCTGACGCCGTTCATGAGGTGCTTGTAGATGATGTGGCCGATGGACTCCTTCTCCTCGACATCGTCCTCGACATCGGCGGCAGCTGCAACCGTGTCGTCACCCTTGGCGGAGAGCGCGCGATCAATCAGCTTACCGGCGGCCTCAACGGACAGGGCCTTGGAAACACCAACGGAAACCATGGGCTTGCCGGCGAAACGCTCAGCCTGGACATCCTTGTCGGCTGCGACGACGACGGCCTTGGCACCAGCGATCTCACTCTTGGTGAGCTCGTTCTCGACACCGACCTGGCCATGAGTCTCGACCTTAATGGTCAGACCGCGCTCGGCAGCTGCCTTCTCCAGCGCCTCCTTCGCCATGAAGGTGTGCGCAATGCCGGTCGGGCAACCGGTCGCGGCGATGATGTCAAACTTAGCCATGTGTCCCTCCTTCTTGAGTACAGCGCCCGCGAGCGCTCCCCTACACGCGCTTTGATGCGCGTTTTTCCACAACTGAAAGATACCAACCTACCGTCCGCGTGAGAAGACACAAGGTGAAAATCTCCGGTGAAAGGTTCTTTCATAACCGTAAACGGTAAGTGAAAGTTTACCATCAACACTTGAAACGGCAAGGTGTATCTTGTAATTGAAAATGCCCGTATACTATGGCATTGCAAATCAAGCTAGATTTTCATGCCAACCAGGAGCCATCCATGACCGATAGTAGCAAGAGCGCACTTTCCCTCATTAGTACCCATCAGGGATACAGCGAGTCCGAGCAGCGCATTGTCGACTATATATTGGAGCACCAGTCCGAAGCGCCACGCCTCACGGCCGCTCAGCTCTCGCGCGCCGCCGCCACGTCCGAGGCGACCGTTTCGCGTTTCTGCCGCAAGCTGGGCTTTGGCAGCTTCCGCAGCTTTCAGTTTTCGTTGGCGCGGGATTTAGAAAGCCAGCGCAACGAGGGCCTGACCGACGAGGTCTCGCTCGACAATATGGAGCAGAGCCTCAAGAACATCTTGGCTGCCAAGGTGAGCGAGCTTAATGCGACCATCGACGGTATCGACCACGATACGCTGGCGGCTGTTGTGCATGCCCTTAAGCATGCAGGGGTTATTGAGTTTGCAGCTGTGGGCAATACGAACGCGGTCGCGCTCGATGCGACGTTTAAGTTTTCGCAGCTGGGCCTGCGCTGCATGGCGAGCACCATTAGCGAGACATCAATCGGCTTTGCGCTCACGTTACGCCCGGGTGACGTCATCATGCTTATCTCAAACTCCGGCAAATCGCGCCGATTGAATCGCATGGCAAAAGCGGCTCGCAACTGCGGCGCAACCGTAGTCGTCATCAGCAGTGACAGCAAATCCCCACTCGCGCGCCTGGCAGACTACACTTTTAATACCGTCAACCACGAAGCGCTGCTGACGACAGGCGACTTTGCGTTCTCCAAGATCAGTGCCACGATGATCATCGAAGTCATCTACAACTTCCTGCTGCCCGAGATTGAAGACGCGCGTGAGCATATCAGCTACTACGAGGAGCTCATCCAGCCGGATAAGGTTGTGGAGTAAAACGCGTAGTGGGACAAAAATTTCAGTCTATTTTGTCCCACCAACACCGCTGATACGACCTAACCTCGAGCTTCTTCGAGCATCTGCTTCGCGTGGGCCAAGCTCGCCTCGGACTGATCGCCGCTCAACATGCGGGCGATCTCGGCGGTACGCGCTTCGCCAGTTACCTCGTCCAATTGCGTCTGGGGAACATCACCCGGTTCCTTGCTGACGACATAATGCTTGTCAGCCATGACGGCGACCTGCGCCAAATGGGTTACGACAATCACCTGATGCGTAGCGGCGAGATCTGCCAGCACGCTCGCGAGGGCACGTGCGGTAGAGCCGCCGACACCTGCATCGACCTCATCGAACACGAGCGTATCGACACCGTCCGCGTTACCGAGGACAACCTTGCTTGCCAGCATGACGCGGCTGAGCTCGCCGCCCGACGCAATTCGACGCAGGGGGCGCGGCGTCAAACCGGCACCGCTGCGGTATAGCAGCTCGTAGCTCGAAGGACCAACGGGCGTCCACTCAGCACGGGGAAGATCGCGCGACTCCCAGACGAGCTCGGCGCCACCCATCTCCAGGCGCGCCATCTGACGGCCGACCTCGTGGCAAAAGCGCGGAGCTGCGGTATTCCGCGCGCGCTTAAGTGCCTTGGCAGCGGCAAACAACTCGCGCTCGGCGCTCCCGAGCGCCTCACGCGCCTTTTTGATCTGCTCATCGCCATCATCGACCAGAGACAGCAGTTCTTGCGAGCGATTGCGCATGGCAAAAACATCGTCCATAGTTGGACCCCACTGACGCAACAGACCCTTGAGGTCGGAATACCGCTCACGCATGCGAGCGAGCTCGCGCGGGTCGAAGGCGACGCCATCGCGATAGGCACGAAGCTCGTTCGCGCAATCCTCAAGGGAGATGCAGGCATCCGAAAGCGCATCGGCAATGTCGCCCAGTTTGCGATCGACGGTAGCCATTCGGGAAAGCTCTGCCACGGCGCTGTTCACGGCATCGAGCGCTCCCCCTTCGGCGGCAAGCGATGCATGGGCATCGTTAGCTGTGGCGACCAGTACCTCGGCATGTTCGGAGCGCGGCAGCAGTTCCTCGAGTTCCTCATACTCGCCCGGCTTGGGGTCGACCTCGCCGATGCGCTCGAGGGCAAAGCGCGCCTCCTCGACGCGGCTCCCCTGCGCACGCGAGGCCTCCTCGACGCGACGGACCTCCTTGGCAGCCGCGCGCGAGGCTTTAAAGCAAGCACGGTAGTGCTCGAGCGCCTCGAGTGCCGGGCGCCCTGCCCAGGCATCGACCATGGCAACATGATGCGCCGGGTCGAGGAGGCGCTGGTGCTCGTGCTGGCCGCACAGATCCATCATCACGCCAACGCGCTCCGAAAGCTCGCGCACACTGGCGATGCGGCCGTCAATCTTCACGCGGCTGCGGCCCTCGGCAGAAAGGCTGCGCTGGACCGTGAAGCCCTCCGGGTCGTGCGGCCCGTCGAAGAGTCGCGCCTCAACGCTCGCCAGCGCCTCACCCTCGCGCACCGTTGACGAATCCGCGCGCTCGCCCAAAATAAGCTTGAGGGCCGAGAGCAGCGCGGTCTTACCGGCGCCGGTTTCTCCAGTCAGAACCGTTAGGCCCGCGCTCGGAACCAACGTCGCCTCGCGAATGAGTGCAATGTTGGAAACCTGCAGCTCATCGATCATGACGCACTCCGTAGAACACACGGCTAACCGAGTTATAGAAGCTCTCGGGGCCGTAATCCAGCAGCAGCACATCGCCGGGACCGCGACGCACAGCCACGCTCTCGACCGTGCCATCGCAGGTAATAAACTGTCCGTCGATGGCGATTGCCGGAACGCTCGGGCGATCATCGGACATAAAGATCTCGACGACATCACTCGGCGAAGTCAAGAAAGCGCGAGCCTGAATGGTATGTGGAGCGATGGGCACGCAGACCATGCCCGTGTAATCGGGGCTCACGATGGGGCCACCTGCACTGAGCGCGTACCCCGTAGAACCAGTCGCCGTGGACACGACCACGCCGTCGCCACGCAGTCGATCGATATGGTGGCCCGACACCGTGATGTCGAACTCAACCATATCGGACAGGGGGCCGCGCGTGAGCGCCATGTCGTTGAGGGCGAACGTGCGCACGACATCCTTCGTGCCATCGTCGCGCACGGACACGATATCCGCGGCGATGGTGGCGCGACGGCTCACGTGCAGCTCGCCGGAAAGGGCGTCGCTCACGACCTGCAGAATGTCGCGCTCCTCGGGGCTCGCAGCAGTTAAAAAGCCCAGGTGACCATAGGAAAGACCGAGGATAGGAATCTCGCGATGGTTGAGGATGCGGGCAGCGCGCAGCAACGTACCGTCGCCGCCGAGCGTAATGACCAGATCGGAGCCGTCAATATCAGGCGTGCTTTGAATCTTCGATCGCTGGTCGGCAGCCCATGCGACCTCATAGCCCTGGCGCGTCAGCCAAAGCTCAAGCATCAGGCCGCTCTCGACCGCCTCTTGCTTGTAGTAATTGGGAACCAGAAAGACCTTCATAGCGTTGCAGCTTTCTCGCTCAAAACCGATACCTGGGATTGCAGCTCATCTTGCGAGCGGTCGCCGGGGTCAAATCTCGTGCCGTACAGGAAAAACTCAACGTTGCCCTTGGCACCATGAATGGGTGACACGCACACATCGACCGGGAACAGGCCCTTGGCGGCAAAGAGTTCAACCGCCGCCACGAGTGTATCGCGGCGCACGGCGGGATCGGTCACAATGCCGCCCTCGCCCACCAGCGCCGCCGGAGCCTCAAACTGCGGCTTTACGAGCGTGCAGAATGCACCCGTAGGCGCCAGGCACGCCAGCACCGCATCGATAATGTTCGCGATGCTAGTAAACGAGACATCACACACTGCCAGGTCGATGACGCCGGCATAGCCAAGCTCAGGCAGCTGCGTCACGTTTGTGCGCTCATGCAGCGTCACGCGATCGTCCTGACGCAACGACCAATCGAACTGGGCGCGACCCACGTCCACCGAGACAACGGTCGCAGCTCCGCGCTTGAGCAGGCAATCGGTAAAGCCGCCGGTAGAGCAGCCCACATCCAGACAGGCAAGGCCCGTCGGATTGATGCCAAACGCATCGAGCGCGCCTTCGAGCTTAAGACCGCCGCGGCCAACATAGGGAATGCGCCCCTTCACGTGCAGCGGCAGGCCCGGGATCACCTTAAGACCCGGCGAAGTCAAGCGCTCACCGCCACTCGAGACCAAGCCGGCCATAAGAGTGCGAAGGGCATCCGCGCGATCGGCGCAGATGCCCTGTGAAATCAGTTCGTCATCAAGACGCACGCGTTTCATGAATGCCATCAACCATTCGTATCCGGAGATGCGGCCTAGCTATCCTGGGATTCGTTTGCCGCATCCTCATCGTATTCCTGCTCGAGCTTGTCGGCCTCACGCGGCGTAAGCTCAAACTTGTCGACCATATCGACCGCGCGGGACCCCAGCTCAATCGCTTCGTCAAACAAATCGAGCGAACGCTCCAAGGAGGTATCCTTGGAGCGAACGGTAGCGATAATCTGATCCAGACGGTCCGAGATCTCATCAAAGTTACGGACAGAACCCTCTGGCATGACTACTCCTCGACGGAGTCGATGTCAGCCTCGGCGGCGACCGCATCCTCGGCCAGCACGCCAGCCTCAGCCTGAGCAGCTGCAACCTTTGCGGCAGCCTCGGCAGCCTGTGCCTCCTCGCGAGCGCGATCCTCGGCCAGCAGCTCCTGGTATAGGTCCTCGCCCGGCAGCTCCTCGCTGCGAGCGATCTTACCCAGCACGCCGTTGACGAACGACGCGGACTGGTCGGTGCCATAGGCCTTGGCAAGCTCAACGGCCTCGTTGATCACGATGGCGTCCGAGACCTCCTCGTCGGTGAGGAAACGCATCTCGTAAACGGCGATACGCAGCAGGTTGCGGTCGGCGCCGGGCATGCGCATAAGATCCCAGTTCTTGGCAACGGAGCGCAGAGCACAGTCGATGCGGTCGATATGCTCGTAGGCACCTCGGCACAGCTCCAGCGCATAGGGATCGAGGGGACCCTTCGAGATCAGGAAATCACCCTCGAGGACGCGCTCGAGCGGGCTGTCCGTGGCCTCGGCCTGGAACAGCAGCTGCAGCGCCTGACTGCGGGCAAGCGTACGCCCGCGATAAACCTTAAGGCTCAAAGGTTACTCCTTGGGGAAAACGAGGCCGTCGATGCAAACGTCAACGCGCTCGACCTCAACGCCAACCTGGGCATCGATGGCGGCGACCACGGCAGCGCGAACGGCCTCGGCGAGTTTCTTGAACGGATAGCCAAAGAACACCACGACGCGCACGGTGAGTGCGAGCTTGTCGCCGACGACCTCGGCCTCGACCGCCGGCTCAGAAGCCGGGGCCTTGGACGAGAGCATCATGGAGACAAGGTTGGTGGCAAGGTCCTTGACGCCAACGGAGGCGATGCCCTCGACATCGGACACGGCGCGCGAGACGATGGCGGTCAGAACATCGGGCGAAATGCCGATGCCGTCAATCTTGATTTCCTGGGGCATGAGTCCTCCTAGAAAAGTTGGTTGCTAGACGCGGGAGACGAACTTGCCGTCGCGGGTGTCAACCTTGATGACCTCGCCCTCGTTGAGGTACATGGGGACCTGGATGACAGCGCCGGTGTCGATCGTGGCCGGCTTGGTGGAACCCTGGACGGTGTCGCCCTTAAAGCCCGGGTCGGTCTGGACGATGGTGGTCTCGATGAACATCGGCGGGGTCACGCCCATGAGCTCATCGTCGGCGAAGAGCAGCTGGCAGATGTCGTTCTCGCGCAGCCACTTGGAGTTCTCGCCCACCATGTCCTCGGGAACGGGAACCTGCTCATAGGACTCGTTGTCCATGAAGATGTAGTCGGTGCCATCGTTGTAGAGGTACTGGAACTCACGGGTGGTGAGCATGACGCTCTCGAACTTGGTGCCGGCGTTGCAGGTGTTCTCGACGACGCGGCCGCTCTTGATGTCGCGGGTCTTGTAGCGCACAAACGCGCCGCCCTTGCCCGGCTTGACATGCTGGAACTCGACAATGGTGTAGACCTTGTCCTTGATGCGGAGACCGAGGCCGTTCTTGAAGTCGGCGGTAGAAATGGTAGGCATAGCGACCTTTCTTGTTATGGGCAGAACGCACAAGCGTCCAAATTACATACGATAGAAATTATACACTTGCAGACGGCGCCTGCAGCGAGCGCATAAAAAGAGAACGCGGGACGTCCGAATCGATCCGAACGCCCCGCCCCAAACTATCTACCGAAGTAGACTAGCAATCGATAACGTGCAGGTCATGCGGGGTCTTAGTGAAGGGCTCGTAGCCGTTCTCGGTGACCACGCCGTAGTCCTCCAGGCGCACGCCGCCCACGCCGGGCAGGTAGACGCCGGGCTCCATGGTGATAACCGAGCCGACCTCGATGGTGTTCTTGCTGCGGTTGAAGTTGGGCAGCTCGTGGATGTCGATACCGACACCGTGGCCCAGGCCATGGTTATAGTAATCGCCATAGCCGGCATCGCCGATGATCTTCTTGGAGAGCTTGAAGATGTCGTTGCCCTCGACGCCCGGATGGATGGCGGCGACGCACTCCTCGTGCGTACGGCGCACGAGCGCGTACAGGTCGAGCTGCTCCTGGGTGGGCTCGCCCATCACGACGGTACGAGTCATGTCGGAGCGGTAGTCGCAGTATCCCGCGCCGTAGTCCATCAGGACAAAGTCGCCCTTCTCGATCACGCGGTCGCTCGGGACGGCATGCGGATTGGCGGTGTTGGGGCCGCTCGCGACGATGGAACCGAAGGCCAGGCTGTCAGCACCGTTGGCGAACATAAAGTTCTCGAGCTCGTTGCGTACCTGTTTCTCGGTCATACCGGGCTTAATAAAGCCGAGCATGTGCTGGAAGGCGGCATCGGTGATCGACTGCGCATGGCGCATGAGTTCAATCTCCTCGGCGTCCTTGATGGCGCGCATCTTGCGGATGTCGTCGTGCATCAGCGGCAGCATACAGGCGACGGAGCGGTCCTCCAGGCCGCGCTGAATACCCTGGTAGAAATTAATCTGCATATCGTCCTCGACAGCGCAGACGCGGCATTTGTTGGCCGCGATCTTGCCGGCGACCCAACCGGGGATGGTGCCCTCATCCATGTCGTAGACCCAAGGGCTGCCGGCGGGCGTGTTCTCCTCAAAGCTATTGAGGTAGCGCGAGTCGGTGTGAAACAAGCACTGGTCGGCCGTAATAAACGCAGCGTGCGGGAACTCGAAGGTGTAGTCGAAGACGCCCTTCACGCCCGTAAGCCAACGAAGGTTGGCCTCGTCGCGCACCACGATGGCGTCGTAGCCACGCTCGGCCATCAGGGCACGGACACGCTCGATACGACCGGCAGGACCGGCAGCAAACTCAGACATGCAGATTCCTTTCTTGTTGTCTCTATATAGACGGGACGGGTCTCAACCGAACGACGGAATCGCATGCGATCCGAAACCGATTGGAAACCCGCCCCTCAACATGATACGAAAGACGATGGAAGTCAATAAATCTTAGAGAAGTTCTTTACGAGAAGCCAGGTAGGCGTGAGCATGGCGCTCAAGAACCTCGTCCTCAACGTTCGTTAGGCGAATGGCGCCGAGTGCCGCGGGCAGCGGCAGCATGCTGCGGTTCGAGCGGACAAACTGCTGTCTGCGGAACTCCTCGATATATGCGGCAGGCTCCAGATCGAAGGCAAGCTCCTCGATGCCAAAGTCCTCCAGGCAGTCATCGAGATCAAACACATAGTCGATATCGAAGTCGCAGGCATCGTGTGCTAGGCGCGCCTCAAAGCGCATGCCCTCGGACAACAGCTGGTAGGCAGGGACCTGCGAAGCGGCATCGCCCAAGCAGGCGCGCAGGGTGCGCTCCCCCGTCTTGCCAAAATCGAGCGCATGGCGAGCGCTCGGGTTCGTGGCCATCAGTACGTCCTTGCAGGCAGTCTGAGACCATTGAACGGCATTGACGAGCGCGACCTCCTCGCCCGCGAGGATCTCGGGGACGGTCTCAGTAAACTGATTCCAGCGGGACTTACTGCTCGAAAGCATGGTGCCAACAAGCGCCACAAAGCCGAGCTTGAGGTCCTCGGGGTCCGCCTCACGAACAAGGTCGAGGTCACACACGACCAAGCCCGGTTCGGGACGGAACGCGATAGCGGGAAGCGCATTGGAAGACGAGGCGACGAGCGGCTTCATGGTCGTCGCGACCGTGAGCATGGCGTCGAAGGTCGTCGGCAACAGCGCGCACTCGGTTCGGCCGCACCACTGGTTGGCGCACCAGCTAACAACCGAGCAGGTTGCGGCATCGCCAACGGCGACAACCAGATCGTCGCAGGTAACGGCGTTGGCAGACAGGGCGCCAAAGATAGCATCAGCATCGGCCAGCGTGGCACCAGCAGGCGAAACCTCGAGGACTAGCGGCGACACGGCAAAACCGGCGTCGACCAGCGCATGCTCGACGACTTCACCAAAACGCTCGGATGTGGCGGTGTTCCAAACGACCATCGCGCGCTTAGGCTTGCCCACGGCCGAGGCAAACATACGCGACAGTTCATCGAACGCACCCAATCCGACACGGACATCGACGCTGCGGTTTTGGAAATTGATCAGTTGACGGCGAATCATAGCAGCCCACGCTCCAAAAGCATCTCGGCACAAAGGTAGGAAACGTCCTCGAAGGACTTGTTGCGAATATCAAGGGTAAGGTCGGCGGCCTGGCGATACAGCGGACGGCGATGCTCAAACAAGCGCGCGGCATGCTCGGGCGAGCGGAAATCGGGGCGCGTGTCGGACCGACGGATCTGGCGAATCGAATCCTCGAAGTCGCCCTCGAGGTACACGCACGTACCCATTTCGTGCATCAGCTCAATATTCACCGGCGTCTCGACAATGCCGCCCCCGCACGAAACCAACAGGCTGCGCTCACTTTGGAGCGAACGGAGCGCCGAGGTCTCGAGCTCACGAAAACGATCCTCGCCCTCGGTCTCAAAAATCTCGGTTACCGACTTACCGCAACGGCGCACGACCAGTCGGTCGGTATCGATAAAACGCCGCTTGAACATAGTGCCGACGTTGCGCGCGAGCGTCGATTTGCCCGCGCCCAAAAAGCCGATAAAGAAGATATGGTCGCAGCCGTGTTTGGTGTGCTGGGACATGACGAGACCTATTCCTCGCAGGGAAGGTCGCGCAGGGCCCGGCGCTCAAAGATACGGAAGATCTGCGTATACCACAGGTCTTGCGTCGCCTGCGGCTTAACCAAGATGGTATCGACGCCGGCGAAGTTGCCGCTCCACACGTCCGTGTAGAGCTGATCACCGATCAGCACCGCCTCGTCAGCCGTGGCGCCGAGGCGCTTAAGACCCGCCCTGAGGGCAAACGGCGCCGGCTTCATGGCGTGGCTGATGGCCTCGAGTCCCAGCTCGCGTGCAGAGCTCATGACCTGGTCGCGATGCCAGTTGTTGGACACCATGCACAGCTTAAAGCCTTTGGCGCGGGCGGCATCGAGCCAAGCGGAAACCGCGGCGGGAACCTGCTCGGTGTCGCGCGGCACCAGGGTGTTATCGCGATCGAGCAGAATGGCGCGTTTGCCGTCGGCCCACAGGGCATCAAGGTCGATGCGATCGACCGAGGCAACGTATCGTTTGGGGCTAAAAATCCTCATGCTAATTCCAAGACTGTTGATGCTCTTCGTAGGTTTGCGAGAAGTACTCCTCGTCCTGCGTAATGTAGAAATACAGGTCATCGGAGTCGGTCGGCTCAAGCGTGGCCTTGAGTGCCTCGAGCGACGGAGAGCAGACGGGCGTGGGCGGCAGGCCCTCATGCTTATAGGTGTTATACGGGCTATCGCTCTGCAGGTCGTCGGCGGTAACCTCGCCACCGGTGACATACATCATGGTCGCATCGCTGTTGAGATAGCGCAGACCGTCGAGCTTGCCGGCAAGGCGGTTGTAGAAGACCGAGGCCACGTGCGCACGTTGATCGGCGTTGAGGCCCTCGCGCTCAACGATAGAGGCCAAGTTGACGATGTCGTAGTCGGACATCTCCACACCATAGCGCTCCTTGATCTTGGCTTCGCAGCTCGCAAAGTCAAGCGACTTGTACTCGGTCTTAAACTGATCGAGCATAGCGCGAATCACGTCATCGGCCGTCGGCGAATCGCCCAACGAATAAGTCTTGGGGAACAAGAAACCCTCAAGCGAGTCGTTGGCGGCGCCCTTAAGGAAGCTATAGTCGTCCACGTAGTTGGAGGCCTTAGCCTGGTTGAGGAAGTCTTCCTTAGAGATGCCATCGTAGGCCTGGGCCACACGGTCGGCGACTTGATCGACCGTCAGGCCCTCAGGGATAGTTAGCGCATTGGAGCCCGCGTTGGGACCTTCCATGAGCTGCTGAACAACCTTGGTCGCGTCCATGAGTGTGGTGAACAAATAGGTACCAGGCTTGAGCGACATATCGGCGTTGAGCTTTTTCACCGCCGCATAGTAATCCTTGGGATTCTCGACGATATGGTTCTCGGAGAGAATCGAGGCGATCGTATCGCCCGAAGCACCGTCGGGAATGGTTACCGTAACCTGCTGACCAGCCGTGACCTTCGTATCCTCACCGGCAAAGAAGCCCTTGACGGCCGGCACGACAAAGAAAACGATCGCGACAAGCGCAAGCACCGCCGCCACAACGCCGATGATCATGGGAACCGGAGAGCTCTTCTTTTGAACACCGCTACGAGTATGCGTGTTGTAGCTCGAGCGGGTCGCCGGAGCAACGCCATGCGAACCGCGGGCGTGATGCGCATGAGGCTGCGATTGAGGAGCCTGTGCGCGTTGCGTAGAAGCCTGCTGCTTAAAACGAGTGCCGCCAGTGGGCTGCGCCGTACGGGCAGTTGGCTGCTGAGTCGCTCGCTGGGCGGGGCGGGCCGCATGCGAGCAGGGCTGAGCCGGACGCGGCATCGGCTGCACCGAGCGCTGGCCTGCCTGGACAGGGCGCGGTGCGGGCTGACCCTGGCGATTCGGCTGGCGCGGGTCGGAAGCGCTAGGCATGCTGAACCTCCTCGTTTTTACGATCGAGCCACGTCTGCAAAAACAGGCTGGCGGCGATCATGTCAATCTTGCCCCTCATCTGCTTTTCGTTGAGTCCCTGCTCGCGCAGGATGCGCTTGGCCTCTTGCGAGGACAGGCGCTCATCCTCAAACTCCAGCGGAAGATCGAGCTCGTCGGCAATCTTTTGCGCCACGGCGGCGACGCGCTCGGCCTGGGGGCCGGGCTCACCGGCCATGGTCAGGGGACGTCCGCTTACCAGGATGTCGGGCTCATAGTCCTCGACCAGGTAGCGGAACGTCTTGGCCATACCGGTGACCTCGGCGGCCGGGAGCACCTTGACGGGCATCGCCATCTTGCCATCACGGCTCGAGACGGCGATGCCGATCCTGGTCTCCCCTATGTCCAGCGCAAGCGCGACCACATTGACTTCTTAGATTCTTAGGCGCCGAGCGCGGTCTTGGCGGCCGCGAGGGCATCGGCGATGCCGGCAGCATTCTTGCCACCGGCCTGGGCCATGTTGGGACGGCCACCACCGCGACCGTCGACCAGACCCGCGATCTGCTTGATCACGTTACCGGCGTGGAAACCGGCCTTGACGGCGTCGTCGGAACCGGCGGCGAGCAGGGCCGGGGTGCCCTTCTCGGTCACGCTGGCGACGACGCAAGCGACGGGGCCGGCAACCTTCTGGTGCACGGTATCCCAAACATTGCGCAGGTCAGCGGCCTCGAGACCCTGGAGCTCAGCGACAACGAGCTTGTAACCGTCAAGCTCGACGGCACCCTCGATAGCGCTGGAGATGGCGTCGGAGGAGCCACCGGTGAGCGCCTTCTTGAGCTTGTTGGAAGTCTCGCGCAGCTCGGCCTGCAGGTTCTCAACGCGGGCGGGAACCTCGTCGACGCGGCACTTGAGCGCAGCAGCGGCGGCGTCAACGAGCGCCAGGCGGTCGGCCATGTAGTCGAGCGCGCCCTTGGAGGTCACGGCCTCGATACGGCGAACGTTCGAGCCCGTGGAGGACTCGGAAATGATCTTGAACAGGCCGATCTCGGCGGTGTTGGCGGCATGCGTACCACCGCAGAGCTCGCGGGAGAACGGCTGGTCCTCGGCGCCCACGGAGACGACGCGGACGACATCGCCGTACTTCTCGTCAAAGAGGGCGACAGCGGCGGCAGCCTTGGCCTCGTCGATGCCCATGACGCGGGTCACGACCGACTTGGAAGCGAAGATCTGCTGGTTGACCAGATCCTCGACAGCCTTGAGCTGCTCGGAGGACAGAGCCTCGAAGTGCGTGAAGTCAAAGCGCAGGTGCTCGGGCGTCACCAGAGAGCCGGCCTGGGAGACGTGCTCGCCCAGGACCTGCTTAAGGGCGGCGTCGAGCAGGTGCGTGGCGGTGTGGTTGCGGCGCAGGAAGCCACGGCGCTCGGCGTCGAGCGCGGCGGTAACAGCGGCACCGACAGTCAGCGTGCCATCGGCAACGTGCGCGACGTGGGCATACAGGCCGTTGTGGTTCTTGGTGTCAGCAACGGTCAGAACAACGCCCTCGGCGGAAAGCTCGCCGGCATCGCCCTGCTGGCCACCCATCTCGGCATAGAACGGGGTGCGGTCGAGCACGACCTCGACGTCCTCGCCCGCGGCGGCGGACTCGACGGACTCGCCGTTGCGAACGATGGCGACTACCTTGGCGCCCTCGATGACGTCGTTGTCATAGCCATCGAAATCGGTCGCAGCGACCTTGTCGGAAAGCTCGACCCACACGTCGTTGAAGCTGCCCCAGGCATCGCCCTTGGCGTTGGCACGAGCGCGGGCCTTCTGGTCCTCCATGCAGGCAGTGAAGCCGTCCATGTCGACGTCGTGACCAGCGGTGCCGGCGATCTCGACGGTCAGGTCGATGGGGAAACCAAAGGTGTCGTGCAGCTTAAAGGCAACATCGCCCGGAAGCGCAGCACCCTCGGCAAGCGCTGCCAGGGCCTCATCCAGGTAGACGCGACCGTTGTCGAGCGTCGTGGAGAAGCGCTCCTCCTCGGAGGCGACGATACCCTTAACGAGCGCGACGTTCTTGAGCAGCTCGGGGTAGGCCTCGCCCATCTGAGCGTTGACCTCGTCGATGAACTTGGTCAGGAAGGCGCCCTCGATGCCCAGTAGGCGACCGTGGAACACGGCGCGGCGGAGCAGGCGGCGAAGGACGTACTCGCGACCCTCGTTACCGGGCAGAATGCCGTCAGAGATCATGAAGTCGACGGCACGGGAGTGGTCGGCGATGATGCGAAGAGAACGGCTGGCGCCGGAGTAATCGTCGGCGTCATAGGTCTTGCCGCTGATCTCCTCGCCCAGCTTGATGAGGTGCTGCATCAGATCGCCGTCGTAATTGGCGGTCTTGTGCTGCATGATGGCAGCCATGCGCTCCAGGCCCATGCCCGTATCGAGGTTGCGGTGCGGCAGCTCCGGCATGGAGCCATCCTCCTGACGGTCGTACTGGGTAAACACGAGGTTCCAGAACTCAAGGAAGCGGTCGCAGTCACAGCCAGGCTTGCAGTCGGGGCTGCCGCAGCCGACCTCCTCGCCCATGTCAAAATAGATCTCGGAGCACGGACCGCAGGGACCGGTGGGGCCAGCGGCCCAGAAGTTGTCGTCCTCACCCAGGCGGGAGATGTGGTCCTCGGCAACGCCCAGAGAACGCCACACGTCGTGGGTCTCGTCGTCCTCGGTAAAGACGGTGAAGTACAGGCGATCGAGCGGCAGCTTGAACTCCTTGGTGATGAGCTCAAAGGCCCAGGCGCAAGCCTGCTCCTTGGAGACGCCGCCAAAAGAGAAATCGCCGAGCATCTCGAAGAAGGACAGGTGACGGCCGTCCTCGCCGATGCAATCGATGTCGTTGGTGCGGACGCACTTCTGGCAGGAGATCGCGCCAATCTCCTTCATGGTCTTCTTGCCCTGGTAGTACTCCTTAAACTGGTTCATGCCGGCGTTGGCAAGCAGCAGTGAAGGATCGTCGGGGACGAGGGACGAAGAAGGATAGAGCTTAAGACCGCGCTCCTCAAAGAAGTTGAGGAACTTGGAGCGAATCTCGGCCGTAGTCATTGACGGGTAGTCAGCACTCATAGAGGGAATCTCCTCGGTTTCACATCGAAACAGTTCAAACGTAACGATATTACCATCCCACCGCGCCTGTGCAAAAAAGAGGGTCGGCACAATGCCGACCCTTCAGGGAATTTGCACGTTAGCGCATATGAATATGAACTAGAAATAATTCGCTATTCGTTATCGTCGTCCATGGAGCCGTCGATGCCGGTTTTGGTGTCGTCGTCCGAGTTGGCATCGTCGTCCTTGGCGAAGGGGTTCTTGAAAAAGCCCGTGGCGTCGGGTTGCAGGCCCGAGAGCTTAATCCAAGGATTATCGAGCTCGGGCTTGGGCATAGCCTGGGCCTCGGGCGCGGTCTCGTTGCCGATGAGCTCGGACT
>CABUQY010000033.1 GCA_902493915.1 uncultured Collinsella sp. | reverse complement strand
GCCATGAACCACCCCATGCAGGGCACCGCGGCCGACATCATCAAGATCGCCATGGCCCGCGTAAGCCGCCGCCTGGAAGAGGAAGGCTTTGCCGCCCACATGATCCTGCAGGTACACGACGAACTGGACTTTGAGTGCCCCATCGACGAAGTCGAGCGCCTAACCACCATGGTCCGCGACGTCATGGAACACGTAGTAGACCTCCGCGTCCCCCTAATCGCCGAAGCTTCGACTGGAGTGACCTGGGCAGACGCCAAGTAAGGGCACGACCACAATTCTAAAGTAACCAAAACCAGAAGGACGCCCCTCATCAACAAGGAGCGTCCTTCGTTCAATTAAATTCAGCCTAAGTATCTAGACACTCAAGACGCCATCTTGGCGGCAGGTAAGTAAACCTAGGGCCTGGCCGGGCGGCACGGGTTAACTTTTCGTAGATTCCGCACGCAAAGAAAGCCACTTAATGTGGCTTTCGTCTTGCGCAGGACCTGACCGAGCGAAAAGTTAACCCGTGCCGCCCGGCCAGGCCCAACGAGCCACGTTAACGAGCCGCCAAGATGGCGTCGATGAGCGTCAGTACGCCCCCGTCGTTGTTGCTCGGAATGCGCCACTTAGCATGCGCGTTCATATGCTCCTCGGCGTTGTCCACGATAAAGCTGTGACCAACGCGCTCGAGCATGGGGATGTCGTTGTAGGTATCGCCCACGGCAGCGGCATCGGCGATATCGATGCCCAGGTGCTCGCACAGGTGCGCGACGCCGGCGCCCTTGTCGACACCCAGGTTCATAAAGTCGATCCACTCGCGCCCGGCGTTGGTGACGTAGAGCTTGTCCGAGAACTCGGGGCTATAGGTCTCGCGGAATGCGGGCTCGGCGTCGTAGCCGGGGAAGAAGACCGAAATCTTGTTGGACTCGAAATCAATGCCCTCAAAGCTGTCGACGTAGTTGATTGTGTTGTAGTAGACGCTGATCTCGTCGTGGTACTGATGGTCGCGGGCAAGCACGTAGAACTCGTCGAAGCAGCACAGGACGGGAACGGCGCGAGGATCCTCCGAGGCACGGCTCAAGACCTGCTGATACAGCGCCACATCGATGTTGCTCTTATAGATATAACTGCCGCGATAGATGACGCACGCTCCGTTGTCGGGACAAAAGGCGAGGCGGTTCTTGATGCTCTCGAACATCTCCTCGAGCTTGGGGGCTGGACGTCCGCTGGCGGGGCAGAACACGATGCCGGCGTCGGCGAGCTTGTCCAGGCGCTCATCAAGACCCTGCGGCAACACGCGCTCGTCGGTGAGCAGCGTCTTGTCCATATCAACGGCGAGAATCTTAATGCTGCCGATATTGGTGTCCGATTCGTAAGTTTGCATAAAAGCGCGCCTTTCGTTTCGAAATTGTTTCAGACGTTATAACCATCAACCAGTAACCGAGCGTATTGTCGCAGGAACGGAGCGTATTTGCACCACGCTTCACAAAGTAATGAAAAAACTTTTCAGAAATTTGAATTTGTCGCTTGTGCTGCGGGCACTTTAGCGTAATATAGCGACCATCGAAAACGGAGACGGCAAAAGAGCCGCTTACCGAGGAAAAGGTACCGTTTACGATATTTGAATTGCGCCCGGCGATAGGTGAAAGGAGAGGCAGATGCAGTTCGTAAAGATCATCACTACTGCAGACAATGCCATCCGACGCCAGCGCGCAATTTCCCGACGACGATAACAATCGTCTCTGTCCGCATGGGGCGAATTGCCTCAACAGAGTCATTTTGAGGTCGTTGGGTTTTAGCACGACATTGCTGCATGTTTCTAGGGCATGTATGTGCTGATTTTTGCTATTTAACCTGATATTGCACGGTATATGACCTTGAAATGACTTGCAACTGACCGATGTTCTAACTAGCTACCAAGGGCGAAAGGAAACAGCCATGAGCAAGGAAAAAGTCGTTCTCGCATATTCCGGTGGTCTTGATACATCTGTATGTGTCAAGTGGCTCCAGGACGAGAAGAATCTCGATGTCGTTTGCGTTTGCGGCAATGTGGGCCAGGAGGAGACCGGCCTGGACGCCAAGAAGCAGAAGGCCCTCGACCTGGGCGTTCTCGATTGCCAGGTGCTCGACCTGCGCGACGAGTTCTCCGATGAGTTCCTGATTAAGGCCATCGCCGCAAACTCCATGTACGAGAACAAGTACCCGCTGCTCTCCGCCCTGTCTCGCCCGCTGCTTGCCAAGAAGCTTGTCGAGGTCGCCCACGAGTTTGGCGCGACCTACGTCGCCCACGGCTGCACCGGCAAGGGTAACGACCAGGTTCGTTTTGAGGCTGCCGTCAAGGCCCTCGATCCCGAGCTCAAGGTTATCGCCCCGGTTCGCGAGTGGGACCTGAAGTGCCGTCCCGACGAGGTCGCCTATGCCCACGCCCACAACGTGCCGGTTCCCGAGGGCGCCAACGATAACCCCTATTCCATTGACGACAACCTGTGGGGTCGTGCCATTGAGTGCGGCCACCTGGAGGATCCCTGGAACGAGCCGCTCGACGACGCCTGGGTTATGACCAAGAATCCCGAGGACACGCCCGATACCCCGACTTACACCGAGATTGAGTTTGAGGCGGGCAAGCCCGTCGCCGTCGACGGCAAGAAGATGAAGCTCTCCGAGATTGTCATCGCCCTCAACAAGATTTCCGGCGACAACGGCTTTGGCCGTCTCGACCTGGTCGAGGATCGTCTGGTGGGCCTCAAGAGCCGCGAGTGCTACGAGGTTCCCGGCGCCCTGACGCTCATCACCGCCCACAAGGCACTCGAGGACATCTGCGTCGAGGGCGACCTGCTCAAGACCAAGATCAAACTCGAGCAGGATTGGGCCACCGCCGTGTACAACGGCCAGTGGTACAGCCCGCTCAAGAACGCGCTCGACGCCTTTATGGCCGACACCCAGAAGTTCGTGACCGGCACCGTCCGCCTGAAGTTCTTTAAGGGCAACTGCCATGTCGTCGGCCGCAAGAGCCCGTTTAGCCTGTATGACTACGGCCTGGCTACCTACGACCGTGACACCACGTTTGACGAGAAGGCCAGCGCCGGCTTTATCGAGATCGATACGCTGTCGCTCAAGACGTGGGCCAAGGTCCAGGGTCCCAGCTCTGCCGCTGCCCAGGCTTAGGTCTTCCTTTCCTTGGTATCCGCGCGGCCCATCCGCGTGATACATAACGGGCGCATGGGGTCCCTACCTTTCGTTATGCTTGCTGACACTTCTTAACATCGGTGGCCCCTACGTTCCGCCCGCATATATGACGCCGCGACTGCGGCTGAGTCCGAGCCCCGCCGGGGTTGTCCGGCGGGGCTCCTTCTATCAATTTGGCGGCTCTGCGCCTATATATATGAGGAGTATCCATTATGTTCAATGCTGTCGTGCATGCTTTACTTGCCCTCGCGCCCGAGCTCGATGCTGCAAAGGTCGAGGACGTCCCCATGAGCCTGAAGGCTTGGATTGACGGTTCGCAGGGTAACCTCAGGAGGGAGTCCGTGGGCGCCAAGTGCATGGTGCGTCACTTCTTTGCAAATTAGCTACATGGTCCCGCACGCAGTGGGGAATGTGCAAAACTAGCGGTTGGTAAATCGCTTTAGCGACAGGGCACATTGCTTTGGGCGCTTGTTTCGGTATTTGGAGAAAGGAGACGGTTCCATGGCTCTTTGGGGCGGTCGTTTTGAGGCGGGCGTGGCCGAGGTCACGCAGGAGTTTGGTGCGTCGTTGCCGGTCGACAAGCATCTCTATAAGCAGGATATCGCCGGCTCTAAGGCACATGCCAAGATGCTGGCCGCCCAGGGCATCATCAGTGCCGAGGACGAGCAGGCGATCGCCGAGGGCCTGACCGGAATCGAACAGGATATCGATGCCGGCAACTTTACCTTCGATATCAACGACGAGGACATCCATATGTCCATCGAGAGCGAGCTGACGCGTCGCATCGGCGAGGCCGGTAAGCGCTTGCATACCGGACGTTCGCGCAACGACCAGGTGGCGACCGACACGCGCCTGGGCGTCAAGGCACTGGCCAAGGAGCTCATGGAGGCCAATCTTGAGCTGCGCCATGTGCTGGTGGATGCGGCTAAGAAGTACGACAAGGTGATTCTGCCGGGTTACACGCATATGCAGCACGCTCAGCCCGTGCTGCTCTCGCATCATCTGCTGGCATATTCCTGGATGTTCGCGCGTGACTTTACGCGCCTGAAGGCCGCCTTTGATGCCGCCGACAACTGTCCACTAGGTGCTGCCGCGCTTGCCGGTACGAGCTATCCGCTCGATCGCCAGATGACGGCTGCCGAACTTGGCTTTGCGGGCGTGATTCCCAACTCGCTCGATGCGGTTTCCGACCGTGATTTCCTGCTCGACCTGCATTACGCCGGCTCCGTCATGGCCATGCACCTGTCGCGTCTTTCCGAGGAGATCGTGCTGTGGTCGAGCTCCGAATTTGGCTTTATCACGCTTTCAGACTCTTACTCCACCGGCTCGTCTATCATGCCGCAGAAGAAGAACCCCGACTTTGCCGAGCTTATTCGCGGCAAGAGCGGCCGTGCCTATGGCAACCTGGTGCAGCTGCTCGTAACCATGAAGGGCCTGCCGCTTGCTTATAACAAGGACTTGCAGGAGGACAAGGAGGGCGCGCTCGATACTGCCCATACGCTCATGCAGTGCCTGTCCGTTATGGCCGGAATGATTTCGACCTGGACCGTCAACGAGGATGCCATGGCGCGCGAGTGCGGCGTGGGGCACCTTGCCGCCACCGATGTTGCCGATTACCTGGCTAAGCGTGGTCTGCCGTTCCGCGAGGCACATGCCGTGGTGGGGCATCTGGTCCTGATGTGCGAGAAGCGCGGCTGTAATCTTGAGGACCTGCCGTTTGAGGTGTTCCAGGAGGCAAGCCCGCTCTTTGAGCGCGACATTACCGAGGCGCTCGACATCCCGTCGATTGTCGCCGCGCGCACGACCGAGGGCGGCACCGCTCCTGCCGCCGTTGCCGCGCAGCTGCAGCGTGCCGAGTCACAGCTCGTGGCCGACGAGGGCGCGTTTGGATCGCTGACCAAGGTAGTCGAGATGGGACACGGGGCAAAGTAGGGGTTTGGCTGAAGCCGTATTGCCCTTTTATCGATAAATCGTTTTGCTTTTACGGGCGCCTTCTGTTGCGGGCGCCCGTATTTTGTTGCTATGGGGGAGGGGCTTGTCGAGAACTTCTGTAGGACCTTTGGGCAGGTTGTGAAGGGGATACGTTCGCGGGTGGCAACCGACCGTCTGCTCTGTTCGATGCGGTTGATGGGCGGTCGGATGGTACTCTAATCGGGCTTCGAAACAGAAGTGACACATATGGAGCGCTTTAATAAATTGCAGCGTTTCAATAAACAGCTTTTTGTTTAACTGCAGCTAAAACTCTGTTACGATGCAGTCCAGGCGGGTGCCGGAATGGGACTTGGGCACGCGCGAACCTACTTGAAAGGCTACCTTATGGCTATCGAGAAGACCTTCATCATGATTAAGCCCGACGCCGTGCGCGACCGTAAGATCGGCGAGATCGTTGCTCGCATTGAGCGCAGCGGCCTTGTCATCGAGCGCATGGAGATGACCACGCTCGAGCGCGCTACCGTCGAGGAGCACTACGCCCATCTGGCCGACAAGCCCTTCTTTGGCGGTCTCTGCGACTTTATGACGAGCGGTCCGGTCGTCAAGATGGTCGTTTCCGGTCTCTCCGCTGTCTCCAAGATGCGCACCCTCATGGGCGCCACCAACCCGCTTGACGCTGCCCCCGGCACCATTCGCGGCGACTTCGCTGTCGATGTTAACGCCAACGTGATCCACGGCTCCGACTGCCTGGAGAACGCCGAGATCGAGATCAAGCGCTTCTTTGGCTAAACCAGCTTTGACTCCTTAAAGCTGTTAGCGTGTGGCTTGGGCGCCGCGGAATTCCATCCGCGGCGCTCTTTTTATTTCAGTAGACTTTTGTTAAATGCCCACAAATCTACTAAAGGGCCCCCGTCCGGACGTTTCTTTCGGGCGGGGGCTGGCGTTAGTGTATGGCTTTGTAAGTCTTTAGGCTTCGTCGACGACCTTGAGGCCACGCGTGTGGTCGATCTCGTTGAGGAGATTGACGCGACGCTCGTGGCGACCACCCTCGAACTCGGCGTCGAGCCACTCGTCGACAATCATCTTGGCGAGTTCAGATCCCACGACGCGGGCGCCAAAGGCAAGCACGTTGGTGTTGTTGTGCATGCGGGAGAGCTTGGCGCTGAAGGGCTCGGAGCACACGACGGCGCGTACGCCCTCGACCTTGTTGGCGGCCAGGCTGATACCGACGCCGGTACCGCAGATCAGGATACCCAGATCGACGTCACCGTTGGCAACGGCCTTACCCACCTTGTAGCCGGCGATGGGGTAATCAAAGCTCTCGGAGGTGTCGGTTCCAAAGTTCACGACCTCGCAGCCGCGCTCCTTCAGGTGCTCGGAAATGATGTTCTTGAGCTCGACGGCGGCATGGTCGTTGCCGATACCAATCTTCATGAGTGGTTCCTCTCTGGTCCGTGCGGCGGAATTGCTAAAGGTTTTACCGCGTTCGACTGCATGATAGCGCGACTTTTGTGTAAACGCTCGGGCGTTTTTTGGTCAAACGCTTTAGCATGCAACAAGACCGGCTTTTCATGAATGAATGCCGTCAGATTGCGCTTAAGCGCCGTCCGTCGGAACCATGGTTGCGGTTTCTGATGCATTGTTATCAAATAAAAGAGTTAACTATTATCGAGAGCCCAGTTCGTTATGTAAGCAGGAGATACCTATGTCTACCGATTCCATCCGCGATGCCGCTTTTTGCGATGTCTTGAACCGCGAGCTTGTCTGTGCGCTCGGCTGCACCGAGCCCATTGCCGTTGCCTATGCAGCGGCGCTGGCGAGCCAGACACTCGGTTGCGAACCCGATCATATGGATGTTGCCTGCTCGGGCAATATCATCAAGAACGTTAAGAGCGTGACCGTGCCCAACTCGGGTGGTATGCACGGTATTGAAGCGGCGGCCGTGCTGGGTGCCGTGGGCGGCGACGCCAAGAGCGCGCTCGAGGTGCTCGAGAGCGTTAACGACGAAGACCGTGCTCGCGTGTCCGAGCTCCTCGCCGATGCCGGTTACTGCGATGTGTCGCTTGTCGAGGGTGTGCCCAACCTCTACATCAAGGTGACTGCCACGGCCGGGGGCCATGTCGCGGTCGTCGAGATTACCGACCACCACACCAATGTCACGTGCCATACGCTCGACGGTATTCCGGTATGCGGCAAGTCGGCGGGGGAGTGTGCCGCCTGCGCCGAGCGCGTTGTGGCCGAGCGGGCGGCAGATAACGCCGACACGCCCATGTCGATCGAGACCATCATCGACTTTATCGAGGACGGTGACATTGAGGACGCCCGCGCTGCCGTTGAGCGTCAGATTGAGCTGAATGGTGCAATCAGTGCCGAGGGCCTTGCGCACGCTTGGGGCGCCGAGGTGGGTCGTACGCTGCTGGGTGCTCGTGCCGATGACGTCGCCTGCCGTGCCCGTGCCCGTGCGGCCGCCGGGTCCGACGCCCGCATGAACGGCTGCGCGCTGCCGGTCGCCATTGTGTGCGGCTCGGGCAATCAGGGCATTACCTGCGCATTGCCCGTCATGGAGTATGCCGAGTACCTGCGTTGCGACCACGAGCGCCTGGTGCGCGCCGTGATGCTGTCCGATCTTATCGCCGTGCATATCAAGAGCTATATTGGTGCGCTCTCGGCGTTTTGCGGTGCTATTTGCGCCGCGTGCGGCGCCGGCGCCGCGATTACCTGGCTGTGCGGTGGCACGCGCGAGCAGATTGGCGCTACGGTCTCGAATACGCTTGGCAACGTGGGCGGCATCGTGTGCGACGGCGCCAAGGCGAGCTGTGCCGCCAAAATCTCGGCTGCCGTCGATGCGGCGATTCTGGGCCACGATATGGCCATGCAGGGTCGCGGCTTCCGTGCTGGCGAGGGCCTGATCCAGGATACCGTTGAGCAGACAATCGCCAGCATGGGCTACGTAGGCCGCGTGGGCATGAAGGACACCGACGTCGAGATCCTCAACATCATGATCGGCAAAACCCAGGTCTGTTAAGACAGTTCGTCGGCTACTTGGTGTTCGTAGAAGGCTTCTACTACGGCGTTAAAGTCGCGGGCGAAGTCTTCCATGGTTCCGCGCCAGGTGGCTCGGCCGGGTTTTCCCTGGCCAACATAGGCAGTTTGAATGCCGCAGGCGGGACTGGGGAAGTCGCGCTTGGGATCGTTGCCCACCATAAGGACCTCGTGCGGCTCGAGCCCCATCACCTGAAGCTGCTCTAGATAGTAGGTGGCATCGGGCTTGCAGCGGGTGGTGTTTCCCATGTGCGTGACGAGCTCAAAGGGAGCGTCGGCCAGGTCGCCCCAACCCATGCGGCACTCGATGGCCCCCTGGGGAAAGCTGGGGTTGGTAAAGAGCGCACAACGCAGCCCTGCGTCCTGTACGGCCTGGAGCGCGGCGTGTGCGCCCGGCATGGCGTGGGCGTTAATGACATCGTCGTTCTTGTACGGAAGAACTTCGCGGTCATAGTAGGTAAACGCCTCGTAGATGAGGGGATCGGAGAGGCGGATCCCGCATCGGCGCTCGACCTCTTCTTGGTAAAACTCAAGATTGGTGCGGTTGTCCGTGCCGCTGCGGCGATTGGCGTTGAGGTCGACCAGGATGGTGCCGAGGCGTGCCATCGTGCCACCGCGGCTGCGGCGCCCGATATCCGCGAGCATCGAAGAGACATCCTTAAAATAGCGAAGGATGAACGCGTTGAGGTTGATGCTGAGAAGCGTTTCGTCCATATCGAAAACGACTGCTTTGAGCACGCGGGCACCTTTCTCGTAAATTTGATCTAGAGTCGTTGGCTCCGGATACTTTACCCCAAAGCCAATTGCCTGGCTGGCTATCGTCAAGTTGCGGAGACGTGTGTTCATAAGATTACGAAAAAGTCTCCACACGAGTAAAAAATCGCAGTTCACGCTTGAAATCGAACTCATTTCCCCGTAACCTATACGAACGTGATTGCATAAGCGTCACATTAGTATCTGTCGGCTCCCGAGTGTTCCTAAACGTTGTGTGCTTGTCGCACCCTTCTGTAGGTCCTAGCAATCGGGGCCCCGTAGTTCGAAAGGGGTCCACCTTTGAGTGAGATTCAGAACTCGTCCATTTTCTCTCTTGACGATGTCAATGAGGAGGAGATGAACAACCTCATCGACGGTACGATTACCGACTTTGATGAGGGCGATCTCGTTAACGGCACTGTCGTTAAGATCGAGCATGACGAGGTGCTCGTTGACATCGGATTCAAGTCCGAGGGCGTTATCCCGGTCCGCGAGCTGTCCATCCGCAAGGACGCTAACCCTGCAGACATCGTTGCACTCGGTGATCCCATCGAGGCTCTGGTTCTCCAGAAGGAGGACAAGGACGGTCGTCTGGTTCTGTCCAAGAAGCGTGCCGAGTACGAGCGTGCTTGGAACCGCATCGAGGAGAAGTTCAACTCTGGCGAGAACGTCGAGGGCGAGGTTATCGAGGTTGTCAAGGGCGGCCTGATCCTCGACATCGGCCTGCGTGGCTTCCTGCCTGCTTCTCTCGTCGACCTCCGTCGTGTCAAGGACCTCACCTCCTACATGGGCACCCGCATCGAGGCTCGCGTCATCGAGATGGACCGCAACCGCAACAACGTCGTCCTCTCCCGTCGCGTCGTGCTCGAGGAGTCCCGTAAGGCCGAGCGCTCCGAGATCCTGTCCAAGCTCAAGTCTGGCATGCGTCTCCAGGGCACCGTTTCCTCCATCGTCGACTTCGGCGCCTTCGTCGACCTCGGCGGTATCGACGGCCTCATCCACATCTCCGAGCTCTCCTGGAACCACGTCAATCATCCTTCCGAGGTTGTCAAGGTCGGCCAGGAGGTCGAAGTCGAGGTTCTCGACGTCGACCTCAACCGCGAGCGCATCTCCCTGGGTCTCAAGCAGACCACCGAGGATCCGTGGCGCGCACTGGTCAAGAAGTACCCCGTCGGCGCTATCGTCGAGGGCACTGTGACCAAGCTTGTCCCGTTCGGCGCTTTCGTCGACCTGGGCGAGGGCATCGAGGGCCTGGTGCACATCTCCGAGATGGCCAACAAGCACGTCGACCAGCCTTCTCAGGTCACCCACGTGGGCGACAAGGTTCAGGTCAAGGTCATGGAGATCGACCTCGACCGTCGTCGTATCTCCCTGTCCATGAAGTCTGCTGCTGAGACTCTGGGCGTCGAGATCGAGGTTACCCCGCTGCCTTCCGAGAAGAAGGACGAGGAGACCGACGCCGAGTAAATCGGTTTGACGATCACTTGTTTTAAGGGATCCGTCCGCAATGGACGGGTCCCTTTTTGCATTTGCTGCTGAGGCGCGCGATGCTGCCCATGCTGTCTGCAGGCTATTTGGTTGTCGGTGCATGAAAAATGCCGACATCCCGCCTCGGGGAGGAGGCGGGAACACACCGAGTAGACGGAGGGGTGCGGAGCGCGGTCGCGTCTCGACTGACGACGTTGCCCATCGACGGGACTATTGTAGCGCATGGGTGGTTCTTGGTTTATCGTGTCGAGCGTTTGCGTTGTGCCATTGCCTGCGGCAACGGTGTGTTACACTCTTGCACTGCTGAGTGGGCCAGACGGTCGCGCGATGTGCTGCTTGCAGTACGCGTGAGGAAAGTCCGGGCTCCAGAGGGCGGGATGCCGGCTAACGGCCGGGCGGAGTGATCCGACGGAAAGCGCCGCAGAAAAGAAGACTCCCACCTGCGCCGCAAGGCGTAAAGGGAAAAGCTGAAACGGTGGTGTAAGAGACCACCAGCGTCGTGGCAACACGGCGGCTTGGCAAGCCCCATCCGGAGCAAGCGCGAATAGGAACGCTATGGGCCGGCCCGGTCCGCGTTCGGGTAGCGTGCGTGGAGCTGCACGGTAACGTGCAGACAAGATAAATGACCGTTCACGACAGAACCCGGCTTATCGGCCCACTCGGCACTTTGTTGACGCTGCGAACCCGTCAGCGCGGCAATTTGCCTTTCAAGCCTTCGGGCATGACCATAAGGTCAATGCCCTTGTCTTTCAAGGCACCTTGCTCGCGCTGACGGGTTCTCGCTTTCGACGGCGTCAGCTGGCCGATTTGGCGCTCATTCGTCGGTCGCCGCCATAAGGCGTGCTCCCTCCTCTTTCGGGCCAAATCGACTCAGCTGACGCCGTCTCGCTGTTGGTGACGGTATCATTGGCGTTTCCGTTCTTGTTGGCGAGGTCAACGGTGCTGTCTTTGCCTTATTATTGAGGCTGTTTGTTGCTTTGCTTGTTGTTGAGGGGCTTTGTTGGACAGCTATTTTACTCTGCAATCGAATATTGAGGCTTCGGGCGAGTTTGTGGACCGCAAGAGCCGGTTTATTGCCCAGCTGGTCCATATTGAGTCCGAGGACGAGGCGAATGCCTTTATCGAGATGGTTCGCAAGCGTCATTACGACGCTCGGCACAATGTTCCCGCGTGGATTTTAGTCGATGGACGCGAGCGCCAGAGCGATGATGGTGAGCCGAGCCGCACGAGCGGTATGCCGACGCTCGAGGTGCTGCGCGGCGCGGGGCTCAAAAATGTTTGCTGCGTGGTGACGCGCTATTTTGGTGGCACGCTGTTAGGGCCCGGTGGCTTGGTGCGCGCCTATACCGCGGCGACGCAGACGGCGGTGGCCGCGGCTCAGGAGGCCGGGCAGATCGTCGAGATGACGAGTGTCGTGCCTGTTGACGTGCATGTGGCCTATCCGCAGTATGAGCAAGTGCTTCATTTGGCGCAGGATTCGGGTGCCAAGGTTTCGGATACCGATTTCGCGGATACCGTGACGATTCATTTGGTGTTTAAGGCGGGGGAGCAGGAGCCGTTTTGCGCTAAGATGCGCGAGCTTATGGCGGGGCGCGAGGAGATTGAGGTCGGTGCTCCCGAGTTTGCCGAGTTCTAACGACGACGGCCGGCGTGCTTTTGGATGGATTCCAAGCGCGCCGGCCGTCGTTTTTCTGTTGCTACCGCTTACTCGGCGAGCTGCTTTAGCACATCGCAGGCGATTTCGACGGCATCGTCGATGCAACCGGGACAGCTGCGGAGCGGACCCTTGTCCGATCCGATGCCCTTGAGCGTGCCGCAGACGGTCGTCGTGTTCTTCTCGCCAAAACGCTTGGCGATTTCGCGCGACAGCTTGTAGGTCTGGCCCTTGGTCTTGGGGTTTTCCATGCCGTCGCTCATCACAACGCCCATGATGGCCACGGCGCCCGAGATGGCACCGCAGGTTTCGGTCATGCCGCCCATGCCGGCGCCAAAGCCCTCGGTGAGGGTAAAGGCGGTCTGGGGGTCGAGCCCGACGGCAGGTGCGAGCGTGCAGGCGACGGCCTGTGCGCAGTTGAAGCCTTGGGCGTGGTATTCGGCAGCCTGAGCTTGGCAGGCGGCGGTGTCGAGCTGAGCAGTATCGATTTGCTTCATCGTTGTCTCCTTGGTCACGGTGTACTCGCCTATGGTACCCGTGACGGGGCATGTAATCATCGAGAGCTTCATGTATGCCTCGTTTTTATCTATCGAGCAAATGCCCAAGGCTTGAGATAAATACCCCCTGATCAATTACTCCCATAACCTACTTTGGGGATGGGTTGAGAGGGGTGCGGGGTAGCGGTATCGTGAACCAAATAAAACTAAAACCCAGGCAAGGGAGCTAGATATGAGCGAGCAGACCATCGGTACTACATGTGTTCAGGGCGGCTATCACCCGGGAGATGCCGAGCCGCGCCAGGTGCCCATCTACCAGTCCACCACGTGGAAGTACGACACGTCCGAGCACATGGGCAAGCTGTTTGACCTGGAGGAGTCGGGCTACTTCTACAGCCGCCTGCAGAACCCCACGTGCGATTTGGTTGCCGCCAAGATCTGTGAGATGGAGGGAGGCGCCGCCGCGATGCTTACGAGCTCGGGCATGGCTGCGAACTTCCTCGCGATCTTTAACGTGGCCGGTGCCGGCGATCACGTGGTCGCGAGCTCTGCCATTTACGGCGGTACGTATAACCTGCTCGCCCACACCATGGGCCGCATGGGCGTGACCTGCACGTTCGTTGCCCCCGACTGCACCGATGAGGAGCTCGAGGCAGCCTTTGAGCCCAATACCAAGCTCGTCTTTGGCGAGACGATTGCCAACCCCGCCCTTGCCGTGCTCGATATTGAGCGCTTTGCCAAGGCCGCACATGACCACGGCGTGCCGCTGATGGTCGACAACACCTTCCCGACGCCTGTGATGTGCCGTCCCTTTGAGTGGGGTGCCGACATCGTTACGCACTCCACCACCAAGTACATGGATGGACATGCTGCCTACCTGGGCGGCGTGATCGTTGACCACGGCCAGTTTGACTGGATGGCTCATGCGGACAAGTTCCCGGGTCTTACCACGCCCGATGAGAGCTACCACGGCGTGACCTATGCCGAGAAGTTTGGTCGCGAGGGTGCCTTCATTACCAAGGCAACCGCTCAGCTCATGCGCGATCTTGGTCCTATGCAGAATCCGCAGGCGGCCTTCTTCCTGAACAGCTCGCTCGAGAGCCTGCATGTGCGCATGCCGCGTCATTGCGAGAACGGCCTGGCCGTTGCCAAGTTCCTGCAGAGCCATCCCAAGGTGCGCTTCGTGAGCTATCCGGGCCTGGAGGGCGATAAGTACTATGACATCGCTCAGAAGTACATGCCCAACGGTACCTGCGGCGTTGTGAGCTTTGGCTTTAACGGTGGTCGCGCGGCGGCCGAGACCTTTATGAAGAGCCTCAAGCTCGCCCAGATCGCCACGCACGTTGCCGACGCCCGCACTTGCTGCCTGCATCCTGCTAACGCTACGCATCGCCAGATGAACGACGAGGAACTCATCGCCTGCGGTATCTCCGCCGACATGGTGCGCCTGTCGTGCGGCCTCGAGGACACGGCCGATCTGATTGCCGACCTTGAGCAGGCACTCGAGCAGTGCTAGGCTAGCGTTCGCATAAGGCGCCGATGCTGGCAGAAAGCTTCGGTGACCTTTCGTTCCGATTCCGTAGGCGGGACCCCAATCGCGACTGTTTACAGGCGATTGGGGCCCCGTTTTTGCGTTGGGCCACTCGAAAGGATGGATATGGAGAAAACCGCAGAGCAGCTGCGCCGCGAGCATATTGCCCTAGAGGGCGACACCCATGGCAAGAACAAGTGGGCGATTCTGTTTACCGTGCTCATCATGACGTTTATGGTGTGTCTGGATTCGACCGTCGTGACCGTGGCGCTGCCCGTGATGCAAAAGGAGCTGGGCGTGGGCCTCGATCGCATTCAGCTGGTAAGCTCGGTGTATCTGCTTGCGACTTGCGTGGCTATGTTGCCGTTTGGCCGTCTGGGCGACGTGCGCGGCAAGGTGAACGTGTTCCAGTTGGGCGTCATCGTCTTTTCGGTCGGTTCGCTGCTGTGCGGCCTTTCGGCCTCGCTCGAGGTTCTTATCCTGGCACGCATTGTTCAGGGCGTCGGTTGCGCGGCGGCCATGGCTAACAACATGGGTATCATCACCGAGTCGTTTCCGGCGCGCGAACGAGGCCGTGCCATGGGTATTCTTGCGACCTTTGTGGCCCTCGGCATGATGTGTGGCCCCGTGCTCGGCGGCATGCTGGTGGCAAGCTTTCCTTGGGAGAGCATCTTCCTCATCAACCTGCCCATTGGCGTCATCTCGTTTATCGTGGGGCTCTACACGCTGCCGCATGTTAAGCCGGAGGCCGGCGAGCGCCCCATGTCCCTGATCGAGGCCGCTCGTCGCTGCTTTGCAAATTCGGCCTTCACCATCAACCTTGCCTGCATGCTCATCGTGTTCGTTGGTATTGGCGCATCTGAGTTTATCCTGCCGTTCTATTTTCAGGACGCCCATGGCTTTGGTTCCGACATTTCCGGATTGCTCTTTTTGGCGCTGCCGATGGTGAATGCCTTTATCGGACCGCTTTCGGGTACGGTTTCGGACCGTGTTGGCTGCGAGGGCCCCACGGCGGTCGGCCTGGGCGTGTACGTGTGCGGTCTCTTTGCGGTAAGCACGCTTGACGAGCACTCTTCTATCCCTGTGATCGTGTGCTGCGTTGCGTTTATGTCGTGTGGCACGTCGATTTTCCAGAGTCCCAACAACTCGCTGTATATGGGCTCGGCTCCGCGCGAAGCGCTCGGCTTTGCGGGCAGCCTGGGCAGCCTGGCGCGCTACGCCGGCATGGCACTCGGCATTACGGCGGCGTCGCATATCCTGTATGGGCAGATGAGCGTGGCGATGGGCGAGGCCGTGACCAGTTTTGTTGCAGGCCGTCCGGATGTATTCCTATTCGGCTTTCGCTCGGTGTTCTACGTACTCATGGCTGTGGCCGCTGTGGGCTTTGCGCTTGCCATGGTGCGTTTGGTGAAGATGCGCGCCCGCCATTAGCGTGTTGGGAGGCTGTCTGCCACGATTCGCGCCGTCCCAAAAAGACTGGTTTGTGGTGCGATGCGGCTTGTGGGGCGGGCGGGGGTCGGTCCGTGGTAGACTATCGAACAACGTTTATTAATCGCGCGGTATCGTTGCCGCGAGAAGGGGTTGCGCCATGCAGGAGCTTGAGGATCGTATTCGCCATGACGGCATCGTAAAGGCCGGTAACGTCCTTAAGGTTGATGCCTTCCTCAACCACCAGTGCGACGTTGAGTTGTTCGACCACATGGGCGCCGAGTGGGCCCGTCTGTTCAAGGATGTCGAGATCAACAAGATCCTGACGATCGAGGCTTCGGGCATTGGCATGGCTTGCATCGCGGCCCAGCATTTTGGCGGCGTGCCGGTTGTCTTTGCCAAGAAGGCGCAGTCCATCAACCTCGACGGCGAGCAGTATGCCACGACCATCTACTCCTTTACCAAGCAGAAGGAGTATCCGGTCATCGTTGGCAAGCGTTTCCTGTCCGAGGGCGACAAGGTCCTGATCATCGACGACTTCTTGGCCAACGGCTGCGCGCTCGAGGGCCTTATCAAAATCTGCGAGGCTGCGGGCGCCGAGGTTGCCGGCATTGGCATTGCCGTTGAGAAGGGCTTCCAGGGCGGCGGCGATAAGCTCCGTAAACGCGGCTTCCGCGTTGAGAGCCTGGCACGTATCGCCGATATGGACTGCGAGAACGGCGAGATCACCTTCGCCTAAGCGCGCAACACAAGCGATTGGTATGCGATGTGACAAAGGGACTGTCCCTTTGTCACATTTTTTGTATGAGGGGAGGTGCTGATATGGATGAGAACAAGATGGGATGGCGTGAGTATGCGCGCTATGCCGAGATGTCGGTCGAGGAGCTGGCGCGCGATTGCGAGGTACAGGTGTTTCGCGCGACGGGTCCGGGCGGGCAGGGCGTGAACACGACGGACTCTGCGGTGCGCATGAAACATGGGCCCACGGGGATTGTCGTGACGGCGCGTGAGAGCCGCAGCCAGTTTCAGAATCGCGCGAGCTGCCTGCGTAAGCTGCGCGCTGAGCTTGAGCGTCGCGGGCGTCCACCGCGTCGACGCGTAAAGACCAAGGTGCCTCAGCGCTCTCGCCAGCGCAGGCTTAATGACAAGCACTTCAACGCCATTAAAAAGGCCAACCGACGCAAACCGGGCAGCGACGAATGATCTCCTCATAAGTTGCGGTGAAATAGGGACTGTTTTACGGCTTTAGCTGCATAAACAGTCCCTATTTCACCGCAACTTAGGTGGGGTTAGCGGGTGGGGCGCCAGACGTGGAGGGCGCCGGCGAGGATGTCGACCTCGATGCGCGAGGCGACAATGGGCTCGCCGTCGGCCTGGATGGGGTAGTCGGGCTCCTCAAAGGTGAGCTCGGCATGGCGACAGCGGCGCATACGAACCGGTGGCAGCTTGGTATGGTGGCCATCTTTGGCCGAAAGGAACATGGGAAGTGCGACCGCGCGCGGAACGGGGCCGCAGGCGTAGCAGACGTCGAATATACCGTCACAGGGGTCGGCGTC
>CABUQY010000032.1 GCA_902493915.1 uncultured Collinsella sp. | reverse complement strand
CACCGCAAACAGGCCAAGAATCACGAGCGTTTGGATGCCGGTACGGGCAGACAGCAGCACCGACATGGCAAGCACGGGGCCGAGCTCGCCCCAGGTGCCATACGCGAGAATCGAGTCGCCCACGCGCGTTCCGACAAGTGAACGCTCACGCATGATGGGCACGAGCGTGCCGAGCGCCGTAGAAGTGAGGGCAAGCGTCACGGCGATACCGTCGAAATGGCTGACCGAGAACCACGGGGTAAAGCGCACGGCAAGCCAGGCGATACCAAACGTGACGACCCACGTTGCCAAGCCGTAGCGCCCCTCGACACCCGTGATGCTCTTGGGATCGATCTCAAAGCCGGCAAGCAGGAACAAAAAGGCCAGACCGAGCTCGGACACAAGCGAGACCTCGGCATCTACATGGATGACGCCGAGCATATGGGGTCCCAGCACCGCGCCGAGCACGAGCAAAAAGACCGTCTCGGGAACGGGTTTTCCAGGAATCGCCGAGGCGATAAAGGGGCTTGCAAAGGCCACGAGTGCGATGATGGCGAGCGAAACGAATGCCATGTGATGCCTTTCTCTTGTTTGCGCTTCACTGTAGCACCCTCGCCGTCCTCACCGCGCCGCGAGCTGTCGTATCATAGTGAGGTTTACAAACATGTGGCTCAAGGCGACCGCAGGGCAGACCCCGCAAACCGACCGCTGCCGCATACCGTACCGTACGCCCAACCGATCAGGAAGGCAGGAACCAATGGTCTCTCGTATCTACGTGGAGAAGAAACCCGGGTTCGACGTCGAGGCTCAGCAGCTCAAGGGCGAGCTGACCGAAATTCTCGGCATCAAGGGCATCGAGGCCCTGAGGATCATCAACCGCTACGACGTCGAGGGCATCGACGAGGAGCTTTTCCGCTCCTGCGTGCCGACCGTCTTTAGCGAGCCCCAGGTCGATGTGACCTACGACGAGCTCCCCGCAAGCGATGGCGCCGTCTTTGCCGTCGAATTCCTGCCTGGCCAGTTTGACCAGCGCGCCGACTCCGCCAGCGAGTGTGTGCAGCTCATCAGCCAGGGCGAGCGCCCCGCCGTGCGCTCCGCCAAGGTCTATATGATCTCGGGCGCTCTGGACGAGGCCGCCATCGATGCCATCAAGCACTACGTGGTGAACCCCGTCGAGGCGCGCATCGCCTCGCTCGACCTGCCCGAGACGCTGTACATGGAGACCCCCGAGCCCCAGCCCGTCGAGGTGCTCGACGGCTTCCGCGAGCTCGACGAGGCCGGCCTTGCCGCCTTTATCGCCGATCGCGGCCTTGCCATGGACGAGGCGGACATCGCCTTCTGCCAGCAGTACTTCCGCGATGAGGACCGCGACCCCACCATCACCGAGATCCGCGTGATCGACACCTACTGGTCCGACCACTGCCGCCACACCACCTTCGGCACCGTCCTGGACGACGTGACGATCGACGACGCCGTGGTGCAGCAAGCCTTCGACCGCTACATGGAGATGCGCCACGAACTCGGCCGCGACGCCAAGCCCGTCTGCCTCATGGACATGGGCACCATCGGCGCCAAGTACCTTAAGAAGACCGGCGTCATGACCGATGTCGACGAGTCCGAGGAGATCAACGCCTGCACCGTCAAGGTGAAGGTCGATGTCGATGGCGAGGACCAGGACTGGCTGTTCCTCTTTAAGAACGAGACCCACAACCACCCGACCGAGATCGAGCCCTTCGGCGGTGCCGCCACCTGCGTGGGCGGCGCCATCCGCGACCCGCTCTCGGGCCGCAGCTATGTGTACCAGGCCATGCGCGTCACCGGCGCCGGCGACCCCACCGTCCCGGTTTCCGAGACGCTCGAGGGCAAGCTGCCGCAGCGCAAGCTCGTGACCACTGCCGCCGCCGGCTACTCCAGCTACGGCAACCAGATCGGCCTTGCCACCGGTCAGGTCAACGAACTCTATCACCCCGGTTACGTGGCCAAGCGCATGGAGGTTGGCGCCGTCGTGGGCGCTACCCCGGCAAACCACGTTCGTCGCGAGTGCCCTGCCCCCACCGACAAGATCATCCTGCTGGGCGGCCGCACCGGCCGCGATGGCATCGGTGGCGCCACCGGCTCCTCCAAGACCCAGAACACCGAGTCCATCGAGACCTCGGGTGCTGAGGTCCAGAAGGGCAACGCCCCTGTCGAGCGCAAGCTGCAGCGCCTGTTCCGCCGCGGCGACGCCTGCCGTCTGATCAAGCGCTGCAACGACTTTGGCGCCGGCGGCGTCTCGGTCGCCGTGGGCGAGCTTGCCGACGGCCTGTATGTCGACCTTGATACCGTGACCAAGAAGTACGACGGCCTGGACGGCACCGAGCTCGCTATCTCTGAGTCCCAGGAGCGCATGGCCTGTGCCGTCGCCGACGGTGACGTCGAGGAGTTCATGGGCTACGCCGCTGAGGAGAACCTCGAGGCGACCGTTATCGCCGAGGTTACCGCCGAGCCGCGCATGCGCATGGCCTGGAACGGCGTCGCCATCGTCGACCTGTCCCGCGAGTTCCTCAACTCCAACGGCGCACCCAAGCACCAGGTCGCCCACGTGTGCGCCCGTAGCGTGTGGCAGCCAAGCTGGGCCGGCACCACGCTCGCCGAGCGCATGACCTCGCTTGTCACCGACCTCAACGTCGCTTCCAACAAGGGCCTTTCCGAGCGCTTCGACTCCACCATCGGCGCCGCGACCGTGCTCATGCCCTTTGGCGGCAAGACGCAGCTCACCCCCAGCTCGGCCATGGTCGCCAAGTTCCCCGTGGACGGCGAGACCACCACGGCGAGTGCCATGGCATGGGGCTTCAACCCCTATCTGATGGAGGCCGACCAGTTTGCGGGCGCCTACCTGTCCGTGGTCGAGTCCATCGCCAAGCTCGTTGCCGCCGGCTTTGAGCACAAGCGCGCCTACCTCTCCTTCCAGGAGTACTTCGAGCGCCTGCGCACCGAGGCAGAGCGCTGGGGCAAGCCCATGGCCGCCGTCCTGGGTGCCCTTATGGCCCAGGTCGACCTGGGTGCCGGCGCCATCGGTGGCAAGGATTCCATGAGCGGCTCGTTTGAGGACGAGGCCGGCGAGCTCAACGTTCCGCCGACCCTGATCAGCTTCGCCGTCGCCGTGGGCAAGGCCGCCCGCGCCGTCTCGCCCGAGTTCAAGGGCCTCACGCACCGCGTCGTCCGCATCGCCCCCGCCATCTATGGCGAGGACTACCGCCCCGATGCTCAGCAGCTGCTCGCCGCGTTTGACGCCGTCGAGGCGCTCACTGCTACCGGCAACGCCCTGGCCATCTCCACGCCCGGCTACGGCTGCGGCGCCGAGAGCCTCTTTAAGATGTGCGTCGGTAACCAGATCGGTATCGAGCTTGCCGAGGATGTAGACGTGGAGAGCCTCTTCACCCCGCTCTACGGCAGCTTTATCGTCGAGCTCGCCGAGGATGCCGAGCTGCCCGAGGTCGCCGACGGCGTTGTCGTCGAGCCCCTGGGCACCACCGTCGAGGGCTATGTCATCGACACCGGTTCCGAAGTCATCGAGCTCTCCGAGCTCCAGGAGGCCTGGGAGAGCGGCATCGAGGGCGTCTTTGCCTACCGCAGCGCCGGCGAGACCGCCGAGGTCGAGACCATCGACTTCCGCGCCAAGGACATCCACGTGTACGGCGGCGCCAAGATCGCCCGCCCGCGCGTGGTTATCCCCGTGTTCCCCGGAAACAACTGCGAGTACGATAGCGCCCGCGCCTTCCGTGCCGCCGGCGCCGAGGCCGACACCTTCGTGATCAACAACCTCACGCCCGAGGCCGTCGCCGAGAGCACCCACGAGCTTGCCCGCCGCATCCGCGCAAGCCAGATCGTCATGATCCCCGGCGGCTTCTCGGGCGGCGACGAGCCCGACGGCTCCGCCAAGTTCATCACGGCGTTCTTCCGCGCTCCCGAGGTCACCGAGGCAGTCCGCGACCTGCTCAAGGCCCGCGATGGCCTGATGCTGGGCATCTGCAACGGCTTCCAGGCCCTGATCAAGCTCGGCCTGGTGCCCTACGGCGACATCGTCGACGCCACGCCCGATGCGCCCACGTTGACGTTCAACACCATCGGTCGCCACCAGAGCCGTCTGGTGCGCACCCGCATCTCGTCCAACTTGTCCCCGTGGCTGTCGCAGTGCAGCCTGGACGACCCCTACACCGTCGCCATCAGCCACGGCGAGGGCCGCTTTGTCGCCAATGACGATGTGCTCGCCCAGCTGATCGCCAACGGCCAGGTCGCCACGCAGTACGTGGGCGAGGACGGCAAGCCCAGCATGGATCTCTCCGTCAACCCCAACGGCTCCGCACTCGCCATCGAGGGCATCACGAGCCCCGACGGCCGCGTCCTGGGCAAGATGGGCCATGCCGAGCGTCGCGGCGACAACCTGTACCGCAACGTGCCCGAGCATGTCCCCGGCGATAAGTTCATGCCGATCTTTGAGAGCGGCGTGGCCTACTTCGCTTAAACCTTTCCCATCGGGTACAATCCCTTCGGGTAACAACACCCGCCACCGACACATCCGGTGGCGGGTTCTTTTTTGCTTCGCGCATGTAGGAAGGACATCATGGAAAGCCGCAAGCCGTATCTCGCCACCCTGCCCGGACTCATCCTGGGCTGTCTTGTTTGCTGTGCACTCTGGGGATCGGCCTTTCCCTGCATCAAGATCGGCTACGCACTCTTTGGTATCCCGGCGCACGACAGCGCTTCGCAGCTGCTCTTTGCAGGTTTACGCTTTACGCTTGCCGGCGCCCTGGTTATCGTTGGGATGAGCGCGGCCCAACGCCGCCCCCTCATACCGCAAGCGCGCGACATCAAGCCCATCTTTGTCTTGTCGCTCTTCCAGACTATCGGGCAGTACTTCTTTTTCTATCTGGGCCTCTCGCGCGCCAGCGCCATGTCGAGCTCCATCATCGAGGCCAGCGCCAACTTCCTCGCAATCCTCTTTGCCGCCCTGGCATTTCACACCGAGAAGCTCAATACGGCCAAGGTGCTTGGCTGTGCGCTGGGCTTTGCCGGCGTCGCGCTCGTCAACCTTTCGGGCGCAGATGGCACCTTTGGCTTCAGGCTCGATGGCGAGGGCTTTATCCTAGCCTCCACTGTCGCGGGTGCTCTTTCGACCTGCCTGATCGGCATCTTCTCGCGCAAGCACGACGGTGTTTTGCTTGCCGGCTGGCAGTTTTTAGTCGGCGGCCTGGTCCTCACCGCCATCGGCTTTTTGATGGGTGGCGCGCTCTCCCCCACGGCGATTGTCCCCGCCATCGTGCTCATCATCTACATGGCGCTTATCTCCGCGGTCGCCTACTCGCTGTGGTCGCGCCTGCTTGCCGTCAACCCCGTCAGCCGCGTCTCGGTCTTTGGGTTTATGAACCCCGTCTTTGGTGTGCTGCTGAGCGCGCTACTGCTCGGCGAAGGCGCGGGCACGAGCCCCGTTACCGTCATCGTTGCCCTGCTGTTGGTCTGCGGCGGCATCATCATCGTCAACAGGCCCAAAAAAGCCTAGCGAGCTCACCTTTTTAGGGAGGGCATTCGCATACTTTAGCTTAATGGAGCACACTGGTTCTCGTTGATTTCGTACCGAGTCGCGGCGGCAGACGCCCGTCTTGCCGCACCGCGCCTGGGCATTATGGCCGGCGGCCCCCACAAACGCAAAAGGGGCGCACGACCAAACACGGTCGTGCGCCCCTTTTCTAGCGTATTTGTACGCCGGCTTTCTTTTTCTCGGCCTTGACGCGATAGAGCTCTGCATCGGCAGCGCGAAGTAAGTCTTGCCAGGTATCAACGCTATCGCCGACCCGCGCGCAACCGATGGACATCCGCAATGCATACGGCACCTCGGCATGCGCGAGCTCGTCGTTGATTGTCGCGCACAGATGCATGATATCCTGTTCCGCCGCTGCCTTTTGGAGCACCACGAACTCATCGCCACCATAACGCGCGATAAAGCCACCAGACGCCGAGCAGACCTCTTTGAGCGCAGCGGATATTACCTGAAGAGCATGGTCACCCTCCACATGTCCATAGCGATCGTTAATCTGCTTAAAGCCGTCAGCGTCCATCATAAGCAGATATACATCTTCGGCCTGATCCACATTTGAAAAGAGCGACAGCATATAGGTCTCAAAACGGTTACGGTTGTTGAGTCCAGTCAACGGGTCAGTCGAGATTAGTTGCTCCTGATAGACGATATAGAGCAGCAGGATGCTCAGCGTTATACCGAAGCAAAGGCCCGGTACCGAAAACAAAACCTGGAAGGTACCGCCCACCAGAGCGGGAACCGCAAAAAAGGCGAGGGTGCGATAAATGGCCTTCTTTTGCAAGCTTTCGACTTTTCGAGCCTGAATAAAGGCATGCAAGGACGTATATATGACGTAGCAGTAGCTAACGATAGGCTGAATCATATAAAGCGCTCCGCGACGATATACGCCCTGCGTATCGATATAGAACATAGTGTGCGTCCAGTAGCTGGTAAATGCCAACACGACCACCAAAGCGGTTGGCAACGTTAAAAGTATCACCCTATAGGGCGTGGTCAGAAGCCGTGAGCCCTGCATCGTCTCGGAATAGAAAAACCAAATGAGGCACGCGATGGCGAACAGCGAAAACGAAACCGCGTTGGAAATCCAGTTGGCCGTGATGCCTACAGGAGTGCTCACGCCGTCCGAGAGCGTCCAGATCATATCGAAGAAAATGTAGGCAGCAGACGTGTAGCCCAGCATGCTAAACAAAAGCTGCTGGGTGCTCGAGAACAGGGAGCGACGACTTCGTACGGCAAGTCCGATAAGAATAATCATGCACAGCAGGAATATCTCGATCTTGAGTGCCTTAATCACCAGGTGCCATTCCCTCTATATCCAAGTGGCCAGAATCGCCCGAGTCGCGCCCAGGCGCCAAACGCCCCTTTCTCTGCAGGGGTAAGGGGAATAATAGCAAAGCGCCCGAACATCACTGCAAAACAGTTTCCGTTCGGGCGCTCGGACGGCGCGAACTGCACGCCGGAATCAATTATCGGTAACGGCCGTTACTCGCCGTCGATGTCGGTCGCGACGGCCTCCTCAATAGCCTCGACGCCTTCGACCGACAGATCCTCTTTGCCGTGGCAGAACTTCTTATCGACCCAGCCAGTCAGAATCGGGGCCATGATTGCCGTGATGATGACGGCAGTGGCGATCTGCGCATACGCGGTGGGCGCAAGCTCGGCATAGCGCGGAGCGACCTCGGCGAGGGCGACCGGCGTGGTCATGGCCGTGCCGGCAATGGTGGAGCAGGCAACGGCCGCCTTGCCGTTGCCGCCACACAGGTGCTCGAAGGCAAAGGTAATGGGACCGACGATAAAGAGCGTGATGAGGCCCAGCAGGATGCCCGAAATGCCGCCGGTGATGAAGCTCGAAAGGCTCATGGACGCACCGAGCTGAAAACCGATGACAGCGATCGCGGGATTGGCGCCGGGGACCAGCAGGTTCTTGATAAACGGGAACAAGTTGCCCAGGACCATGCCGATAACAAGCGGCAGGATGGATCCGATGATAGTGCCGACGGGGATGTTGGCGAGACCCGAGACACCGAGGATGATCATCGTGACGGCGGGGCCGGCCGTAAAGAACAGGATACCGACGGCGCCCTGCTCGGACTCATCGCCGAACTCGCCCATGATGCCCGTATAGAGCGCCATGTTGCAAAACGTGATGCCGCCGATGATAGACACGGAGCTCAGACCCAGGAAGTTGTCGTTAAAGAAATATGCCACGCCCAGGCCGAGAGCCGCTGCGACGACCAGCTTGGGGATCAGCACGACGATACCGGTCTTGATGGCGCCCGGCGTGGACTTAAAGCTGATGCCGGCGCCCACAAACAGCAGGATCGCGGCGACGATGGTATTGGACCCACCGCGGCAGGCAGCCGTAAAGAAGCCGCCGATCTCAAAAACCTGCGGGCAGAAGGTGTTTAGCAAAAGACCGACGATCATGGGATAGATCATGATGTCGCCCGGGATGCGCGGGACCTTGAATTTCTTTTGCTCGTTGGCGGTTGCTTCCTGTGCCATGAAACCCCCATTTCCGCTGACGGGGTACAAAAGCCCACGTCACGCTTTGCTACAGTAAAGTTTGACCATGGTACCAGAAGAAATAGACCAGCTCGGTGAAAAATTCTACAAGTTGGGATGGAACGAGATTCGGCGCCCGCGACGCCAGCCCTATATAAGGCTCAAGACAATATAGAGTACGATGCCCGAGACGCAGCACCACAGCATCGATTTTGTCTTGATTGCCACCGCCACGACACCGGCAGCCGCAATCCAGGGAATCAAGCCCTGCCACAAGCCGGCGTCGAAAGCGCCAGGGCTTATCAAATCGTTAGCGACCAGTGCCGCAAAGGCAGCGGGCGGAATATAACCCAAGGCCTCGGTAACGCGGGGCGACAGCGTTCTCCCGCGCAAGGCAAACACTGGGGCAATGCGGAAAAATGCGATGGCCGCCCACGACGACAGCCACAGGACCAAAAACTCATTAACGGGCATCGCGAGCATCCCTTCCTTCGGCGAGAGCATCGCACACAAGCGCCGCGGCAACGCCGACGAGCACGCTTGCAGGCACGGCGATATTCGTCCACCCCAAGAACTTGCATACGGCGACGGACACCGCGCCCGAAACCGCCGCGACAACGTTGCCGCGCGACAGCCGCTGCGAAAAGAGCAGGCAGATAAAGAGCGAGGTGCAGACAAAAGCTGCAATGGCGGTGGGAACATCGACAACGGCGCCGACGATGGCGCCCATCGTACACGAAACGCCCCATGTTGCGATGAGGATCACGTTGAGCACAAAGGACTCGCGCGGGCCCCAATCCTCCCCTTCAACCAACTTGGCAAGCGAGATGCCATATGCCTCCTCGGTAAGTGTCGCGGCAACAGCCAGCGTCTGACGCTTCGAGGCACCCGTCAGATGCGGCGCGATCGATGCCGAGTAAAGCGCAAAACGCGAGGAGATGGCGGCAACGCTCGCGATAATCGAAGGCGCCGGTACACCCGCCAGCCAAAGATTGCAGATCATAAACTGGCCGCTGCCCGTCACAAACGTGCTGCTCAGGGCAAAGACCATCCAGGGCTCCATTCCCGTCTGCCCCATGATCATTCCGCACGGCGCGCCTATTGCAACATAGGTAAGCATCACTGGCCAGACGGTTCTAACGATTTTGAGCACCATACGCTTCTCATCCTGACAAGGTCTCCGAACCGCATGTAGCGACACGGCAGAATCATCATCCGACAGCAACCGAGTTCACCTACAATTGCCACCGGATCGAAAGACACAACTTTTTAGGAAGTCATTATGACAGCTATCGATCGAGACCGGGCGCGCGCGGCCTTCAAAAGCTACACCGATGCCTACGACGCCACCAACCCACGCATCGCGCTCAAAATCGAGCATACGTACCACGTGGCCGAGGCATGCGATGCCGTAGCGCGCGAGCAGGGCTGGTCGTCAGAAGATATTGACCTGGCATGGCTTTGCGGCCTGCTACACGATATGGGCCGCTTCGAGCAGCTGCGACGCTGGGACACCTTTAAGGACGCCGAGAGCATGAGCCATGCGGCGCTGGGCATCGAGGTCCTCTTTGGCGAGAATCCCGCCGATGCACCCGCCGTAACGAGCATCCGCGACTTTATCGATGACCCGGCAGAAGATGAGCTCATCCGAGCGAGCATTGCCTATCACAGCGATTTCCGTCTACCCGCGCAGCTCGACGTGCGCACGCGAAGCTTCTGCGATATCGTGCGCGATGGTGACAAGATCGACATTATGCGCACCATCGCCGACAGCACCGTCGACACTATCCTCAAGGTGGACGAGAAGACGTTTCTCGGCAGCCGTTTCTCGTCGCCGACACTTGCCGCCTTTGACGAGCACCGCTGCGTCGCACGCGATGAGCGCGATGAGCCCGCCGACTTCTTGGTGGGGCTTATCTGCTTTATGTTTGAGCTCGTCTATCCGGCAAGCCGTGCGCTGGCGCGCGAACAGGGTGATATCCACCGCCTGCTCGACGCGCCCTTTGGCATTACACAGCCCTTTACCGACCCCGCCACGCAGGCAACCTGGAGCCGCCTAAAGGACGAGATGCGCGACTGGCTGGCGCGCGCCTAGCGCTCAAGCTGGGCCAGCAGCTCCTCGACGACCTCGACGGCGTCCCCAACAACCTTGTACTGGGCAGCGCCGAAAATGGGGGCATCCGGGTCCTCATTGATGGCGATAATGCACTCCGCCCCACCGATGCCGGCAAGATGCTGGATGGCGCCCGAAACACCGATACTCACGAGAAGCTTGGGCGAAACCGATACGCCGGTCTGGCCAATCTGATGGCGATACTCCAACCAGCCGGCCTCCACGACAGGTCGCGTGCAACCAAGCTCGGCTCCCAGAGCCTCGGCGAGCCTTCGCATCAGCGGCAGGTTTTTCTTGGAACCAATGCCGCGACCCACCACGACCAGGCGCTCGGCATCGGCGATCGAAGCCTGCCGCCCCCACTCCTCGGCGGGAATCGAGATCTCGACACGGGCCTTAGCATCATCCGCAAGCGATATCTGGGTGATCGTGCCAGAGCGGTTGTAGTCAAAGTCGGGCGCCTTAAAGATGCCGGGACGAACCGTTGCCATCTGGGGACGATGATTGGGGCAGACGATGGTGGCCATTAGGTTGCCGCCAAACGCCGGACGCGTCTGTTGCAGCAGTCCCGTCTCCGTATCCATCGAAAGTACGGTGCAGTCAGCCGTAAGGCCCGTCTGCAAGCGCACGGCAACGCCGGGTGCCAGTTCGCGGCCAAAGGCGGTCGCACCGTATAGGATGGCCTCGGGTTTGCATTCGGCTACCAAATCGCAGATCAAGCGGGCGTAGACCTCCGCATCGTTTTGGCGCAGGCGCTCGTCGCGACAGGCCAGGACTTCGTCGGCGCCCGCGCAAACCAGATGCTCCAGGTCGCCGAGAGAACCCTCGGGACCCATACCGACCAGTGCCACCAGACGGCAGCCGCGCGCATCGGCAAGCTCGCGGCCCTTGCCCATAAGCTCATAGGCAACGGGAGTCACCGTATCGTGCTCGTCGGTCTGCACGAATACCCAAATGTCTCGATACGCATCGAGGTCAACCGCACCAGCGGCCTCGTCACGCTCGATCGAGATAGCGTTGACAGGGCAGGCGTCGACGCACCCACCGCATAGGATGCAGCCGTCGGTTACGCGGGCGCATCGGCTGGGTCGCTCGCCTTCCACTACGATGCCGCCCGAGGCACAGGCGCGAACGCAGCGACCGCAGCCGATACAGGCTTCGCTATCGATAATCAGTCCGCTCATCTATGCCATCCCCTCGATAATCTTGGCAAGTTTTGCCGCCTGCTCGGACGCCGTTCCGTCAACGTCCTCGCACGTTTGGTCACGGTCGGGCACAAACGAGCGCACGACCTGTGTCGGCGACCCGGCAAGACCGCAACGCGCGGGGTCGGCGTTCACGTCGGCGGCACTGACCACGCGCACGTCCGCCTCCTCCGCCGCGCGAATACCGGCAATACTCGGCATACGCAACTGGCCAATCTCCTTGGCAGTCGTCATCACGCACGGCATCTCAAGACACACCGTCTCCTCGCCGGCATCGCAGCCGTGAACAAGCGCCAGTGAACCACAGGTCGTAAAGCCCGCGCTTTGCACGCAGCTCACGTCGGTCACACAGGGAATCTCAAAAGCACCGGCAAGCTCGGGGCCAATCTGGGCCGTATCGCCATCCACCGCCATCTTGCCGCAGATGAGCAGGTCGAAGTCCTCGTCGAGCGCCTCGATGCCGCACTTGAGGGCATAGGTGGTTGCCAGGGTATCGGCACCTGCAAAGGCGCGATCGGTCAGCAGCAGCGCGTCGTCGGCACCTCGAGCGATGCAGTCGCGCAGCAGCGACTCGGTCGCGGGGATGCCCATCGACACCACCGTCACGCGCACGTCCATGCCAAAGCCGATAAAGTCGTCCTTCAGCGCCAGCGCGCATTCCAGAGCGCTCGCATCGAACGGGTTAATGACCGCCTGCTTGCCATCACGCACGATGGTATTGGTCTTGGGGTCCATCTTGACCTCGGTGCTGCCCGGCACGGCCTTAACGCACACCACCATATGGAAATCACTCATATTCACGCGCCCCCTTTCTGGACGAGTTCATCCAAGAGCTTCTCCGCAAACAGGTTGCCGCGACCCAGCTGGCCGGCAGGATCGAGCTGGAGCTTGAGCTGCGCCGACTCGACCATGGCCTCGTGGCCGTACATCGTCTCCAAGAAGCCAGCCTTGATCTTGCCGACGCCGTGTTCGGCGGAGACGGCGCCGCCCATAGCCGTTACCTCCGCAGCCCACTGGGCAAACAGCTCGCCACCGCGACGGTAGTCTTGCGCATCGCGCGGCAGGATGTTCACATGCAGATGGTTGTTACCGATGTGCCCCCAGGCAGCAGATTCAAGCCCGCTTTCGGCCAGTGTGCGGCGATAGAGGGCCACGACATCGGCAAGGCGTGCATTGGGCACCGACATGTCCGAGCCCAGCTTGGTGATGGTGGGGTCGGTGCGGCGACGCTCGTCGATAAGCATGTTGACGCTCTCGGGCACCGCGTGGCGGAAGAATCGCTGGCACTCGCGATCGACCTCGGTGCGCGCGACCCATGTCGCATCGTCGCGGCCGCCCGCAAGCTCCAGCACCCATCCCAGGTGGTACAGTTCCTCGGTCGCCTGGGCCTCGTCATCGCAGTCGAGCTCCACGTAGACACAGACCTTGGCGTCTTTGTCGAGCGCCGGCAGCGAGGCAAACGCCGTCGACTGCTCGCGCTGGCGACGTAGAATATCCAGGGCGCCAGCGTCGAAGTACTCGATGGCAGCCGCATGGGACAGGACGGGACGCACGGAATCGGTAAAGGACACGGCCTTGTCTTCGCTATCGAAAAAGCAGCTCACACCCCAAACGACCGCAGGCGCCGCCTGCAGGGCGATCTCGAGCTCGGTAATGACGCCGAGTGTGCCGCACGCACCGATAAAGAGGTCGATGGCGTCCATTTCGTCCGCAACGAAATAGCCTGAGGCATTTTTTGTCTTGGGCATGGTATAGCCGGGAAGATCGAGCTCGAGCGTACGGCCCGCTGCCGTCACGAGCGACAGGTGGCGGCCCTGGGCAAAAGCCTCGCCGCGCTGAAGCTCAAGCAAATCGCCATCAGGCAGCGCGACGTGGAGTCCCGTGATATGTGGGCGCAAGGAGCCGTAGGCGTAGCTGCGGGCACCAGAGGCGTTACATGCCGCCATGCCGCCCAGACAGGCAGACGTCTCGGTGGGATCGGTGGGAAAGAACTGCTCGGGGGCCTCTTGGAACTCCTCGTAGGCCTCAAGCGATGCCTGGTCCCAACCAGCAGTCGGCAGCACCTTCTTGCCCAGCTGCTTGCGCAGCTCAGAAAGCACAACACCCGGCTCCACGCGCAGTAGAAAGCGACCTTGTTCATCGCGGCGAAGGCCCAAGTAGCGATTCATACGGGAAGTATTGAGGATATGCCCGCCGTGGGGCACGGCACCGGCGGCAAGGCCGGTTCGGGCGCCCTGAACCGTTACCGGGACACGCTCGGCATGGAGCTTTTCCAAAATGGCACGGACCTCGTCTTCCGTTGTCGGAAACGAGATGCTCGAGGCCTCGCCCGACGTGCGAGACTCATCGCGGCCATACTCTTCGAACTCGTCGGTGAAGGGTTTGATGGTTGCAGACACGCGAACTCCCCCTTTAGCTAACTACAGTGTTTGCAGGGAGATGTTACCGCATCGTTTCGTCGACGTGTTCGAGACCGTCTCCATAATTGGCGATTTTTACGTTCGTGCAATTCGGCGAGCGGCAAGGTTTCCTCGGCAGACGATGCTTTTGACACATATGGCCCCGCCGTCGCCGATCGCTCGATTGTCGCCCGAAAAAAGTTGAAGTAATTTTTGCCGCCTTTTACCTGCTGAGACGCCAATCCGTCAAGCATTTGGTCAGAAATTGGTCAAGTTGCGACTGATACGGTCGGCATCGACAGCCAAAACCGATAGAAGTTTTGGCCCAAGAAGCAGGGAGGTTCCCATGGCATATTACTGGCCCCAGTACGGCATCGCCATCGAAGTCGACGACGATCCCCATCTCCTGCCTTTCGACGAAGAGGCATTCCCCGATACGACGGTCTACCACGTTACCACCGATGTGATCTGCGACCCCGAGTCGTTCTCGGCGCTCGCCCACCACATCGCGCATATCCACGACATCGAGCTCCCTCCCGACTTCGACGAGCTTGCTTACTCGCGCCGCCTGATGCTTCACATGCTCTTTGGAGCGGACCCGTCCACCTTTGCGCGCATCTATACCGCCAAGGATGCCGCATGAGCGCGAAGAGGCCACCCCACTTTGTAGGCCTGGGTCGTCGCAAAAAGCTCATCGTTGCCTGTTTGGCCATCGTCTGCGCCCTTGTCGCCGTAGGACTATACGCTTGGCAGTCGCAGCCCGTACCCGAGGCGGGCGCTTCGGTTACGACGGCCGAGGGCAAAACGCGTCAGGAAATCCAAGATGAGCTCGACGCTATCGTCCGCGACAACATGATGACGATTTCGGTCGCGCCGGTCGCTCAGCTGCAGGAGGACGGCAAGCTGCGCGTCAACGTGCAAAACGTCCAAGACAATAAATTTCCCCAGCGATTCCGCGTCATCCAAAACGACGAGACCATGTACGAATCCGGTGTGGTCGAGACCGGCAAGACAATCGAGACGTGCCCCGCCGGCGACATCAAAGAAGGCGAGGCGTACATCGAGATCCAGGCACTCGATGCCAAGACCCTCGACAGCCACGGCAATCCGACACGTGTCAAGGTGCGGGTTGAGCAAGCCGAGAACTAGCTTTTCCGGCCGACGCGGCACCGCACGCAATTCACCAGCATTCGTCCAATCATCGCGGGGACGGCCCGCGGCGAATAGAAAGGAACGACCATGGACATCACCAGAAACATGAACGGAGCCAGAGCGCTCGTCGTGGGCGCAGGGCTCGCGCTCGCGCTCGCAATGGGCGCTGCCCCGACGCCAGCTATGGCGGCCGGGCGCGTTGGAACCACGAAAGTAATGGTCAGGACCGAGATCGACAACGTTGAGTTCAAAGTTCCGACGGTTATTCCCTTCGTCGCCAAGGCCGACGGCACGCTTCAGGGCCCCTCAGAAGACGCGACCACCATCGACAATCATTCGGCCTACGGCATCCATGTCACCAACATGAAGATCGACGCCATGAACACCTGGACCATTGCTGCCGACGCCAAGGCCGGAACCGCGCAGAACTCCATCGACTTTAAGGTCGGCCCCGACGGCGCACTCCAGAACGCCAGCGCCGCAATGCAGGGGACGGGCCTCGATCTTTCCAAGAATGCAGCCTTCGACATGGGCTACCAGGGCATTGCCGGCGGCACAGACAAAATTAAGCTCAAGACAAGCGGAAACGTCGCCCGCGTCACGCGCGACATCTTCCACGTAACCGGCGAAGGCGATCAGGTTGCAACGATCACCTGGACGGTCGAGCCCGGTGTGCACACGGCATAAGGCCGTCGCCCTGGCCGCCGCCGTCAGCATCCTAGCGTTTGGGCCAGCCATGGCCTTTGCCCAGCAAGAACAGGCGCAGGCCGCCACACAAGTGACGGTCGACCTCTCGGAGCTCGACCGCGGCGACCGCGAAGAACCGTTGGCGCAGACAGGCGATGGACGTTGGCTCTTGGCAGCAGGCGCCACAGCAGCAGGCGCGGGAACCGCCGGCCTCGGTCTGCACATCAAACGCAGCCAGAAACAAAACACGGACAGGCCGCACTAAATTAGCTAAGGAGACCCCATGGCATCGAAGAACCTTTTGCCCGTCGTCGCACTTTGCGGCGCGCTCGCAACCGGAACGCCTGTCGCCGCTTGGGCGACTCCCGTCATGGCAGACTCCTTACCAGCAGCCCTAAGTTCCGCCCCAAATCCGTCGAGTACCATTGCGTGCGAGCGTTTTTCGATCGCACAGGCCGCGGTCTCAACCTCGGGATGCCTTCGTCGTGATACGGACGGCTCGATAGTCGTGGATATCAAGCGTTCGAACAAGGCAAACGGCTCCCAGGCGGGGTGCACCGTCTGCACGTGGCGCTCGGTTGTGCTCGATGCGGATGGCGATCCATGCAATTTAGAGCTGCGCATCGACATCGCTTCGGTCGATGACTCGGCGAACGGAGCGAAGGTCGCCTTCGACGGTACGTTTTTTGAGAAAGGAGGCGGTATATGTCTGGGCTGCGCCGCCGCGAATGCAGATGATGCGCAGCCCACCCTCTCATTCACGGCATCGTTGCGGCTGACCAAAGCCGGTACCGATGCCATCGCGGCGGGAGAAGCGTCCCTGCTGTTCTACGCCGTCAGCACCAAAGACACAGACGCTCATTTCGAGAAGCCAGCCGGATCACTCAGCCTTACACGAGGGATAGAGGCAGGCCCTATTGAAATCGATGCCCACGCGCAAAGCAGGCAACGCATTCTTGCCGACCCGGCGCTTCTCGAAATGGAGTGGAACGGATCAGGAGCCATCGGAATTCTCCCCTCCGCGCTTGACGCCAAGACGCTCCCCTCAAACGACGAACCCATCAATGCAACCATACAAGAAGAGAGCGCGGACAAAGAAGCAGGTGCGGGCGACACGCCGTCGCCGACAAACAGCGTCCCAGCTTCTTTCGAAGCATCGAATGAGCCCGCTGCCGTTCCAAACGACCCCGAGCTCGCGGACAGCCTGGGGCTTGCTGATCCTCAAGAAATTGATGAGGGTAACTGCTGCGTGCTTGCCGCGCTCGACCACACAGAGGTCATCGACGCTGCGAACATCGAAGTTGCCGCCGCCAATCAGCCCGTCCGCAAGTCGGCCATCATCGCATTTCCCGAATCCATCGAAGTCGTCTTTTTGCCATCGGGCGAGGTCGTGGCCCCAACACTGCTCACCTTGTTGGGCGCCAAGAATACTCGAAACGAAATTAAAAAGGTCACGGTTGTCGACCCTGTAACCACCGCTAAACTGCGTCTATACGCCGTTGCCCCAGACGGAGGCAAGACCTTGGAATTCGATGGCAACACACTCCTAGCCTGGCGACGTCTGGACATTATGCAAGACGTCTCGTATCAGATCGAACTCGTAGGGTTTGATCGTGCCCGCGATGCCAATATCATCGCCGCGGCTATTGAATCCCCACAGCGGCTTATGACGTTGCGCTTTGACTACTATCCCTATGTCCCGACAACCACCTGAGGCTTAAATGCTGCGCACCATTCCTAATACCACTTATATAACGTATTAGATGAGTCGCGATGTGCCTCGCATTTCGTTCTGCTACGATTGCCACGTTGGCATCAATACAGGAGGGCTCATGCCGGGCTTGGGAACAATCATCAACGTTGTGCTTTTAGTTGCGGGCGGTCTTTTGGGATTAGCGGGCGGCCGCTTCATTACACCGCGCATTCAAGACACGCTCATGAAAGCATCGGGGCTGTGCGTCCTGTTTATCGGCCTTGGCGGCACCATGCAAAAGATGCTCCTTATCGATGGGAAGGCGCTGGCGACCACTGGTACCACCATGCTCATTGTCTCGTTCGCCCTCGGCTCGCTCATCGGCGAGGCCATCAACTTGGAGGCCGCCATTGAGAACCTTGGCGAATGGCTCAAGCGCAAAACCGGCAGCGAGGGCGATAACGAGTTCACCAACGCTTTTGTCTCGACTTCACTCACCGTGTGTATCGGCGCCATGGCCATTGTGGGATCGATCCAGGACGGCCTGCTCGGCGACTGGTCCACGCTTGCCCTCAAGGGCGCGCTGGACTGCATCATCGTCTGCACCATGACGGCGTCGCTTGGCCGCGGCTGCATTTTCTCCGCCCTGCCCGTCGCTGTGTTCCAGGGGACAATCACGCTGTTTGCCGGCGCACTCTCCCCCATCATGACTACGGCAGCCCTCGACAGCCTTTCGCTTGTGGGCTCCATGCTCATCTTCTGTGTTGGCGTTAACCTTATTCGACCTCAGACCTTCCGCACGGCCAACATGCTCCCCTCCGT
>CABUQY010000031.1 GCA_902493915.1 uncultured Collinsella sp. | reverse complement strand
CCCGAATCTGCCAAGGCCTCAAGACTCGACTGACGCAGACAAGGGCAGCGATCGCCGGCGAGCAAGCAGTTAGGCTCGCTCTTAATCTGGTCGGCCGACAGCAAACGCACCACGGGGTAGGTCTGCGCGACGCGGGCGACCTCGGCGGCAGCCTCCTCGTCGGTTAGATTGGCCTCGTGATTATTGAGCATATGGGGCCCTTTCGATAGTTTCGCATGGTAGCGGTGGGTTCCAAATGTTACAAGGGTAACACCTTGCCGATGCAGGTAAGCACGTGAATGCTGTTACATTTTTATGAGTTGGCAGACGGTGCAATTGAAGCCGCAGGCGTGAGTTTTTGAGCACATTTGTTAACACGGCCGAAACGTTTGTGGGTGAAGGCTGCTTTGATTTTTACGGCTGCGAGAGCTCCAGGATGCCACGGACCGTCTGGGCAGCCGCTGCCGGGCGATCGCGCAGGCCGTTGTGCGCGCCGGGAACCATTACGAGCGGACAGTCCAAAAGCTCAGCCGCCATCCTCGTGCCCGCCTCGCGGGGCGTGCCAATCGAGAGCTCGCCCAAAAGCACGGCGGCCACCGTTTTCGACGCGCGAACGCTATCCCAATCGGGAACGCAGGTCATAGTAATCCCGTATTCGTTCGCCATGAAACTGCGGCCGTTGCGCAGGGCATGCTTGGCTTCTGCCTCGGTTAACTTGGGGGCCTCAGGGTCCGAATCGCCGATGGCGCCCAGGAAGGCCCGTAATGCCCTGGAGACCTTTCCCGCGGCGATCATCTCGAGCAAAACCGGAGCCGCGCCCAGGCCGGCGCCCTCATCCGTCACGGCGGGTTCATGCAGAATCGCACGCGAGATTATGGCGGGGTTTGCACGGAGAAGCTCCAGGGCCACCAACGTACCGGCACTGTGCGCGAGCACGTTTGCCGGAGCGCCAATATGCTCGATAACAGTCTGCAGGTCGGCGGCCTGGGCGGCAAGGTCGTAGCGTCCGTCTGCAGCGTCGCCACTCTCGCCGCAACCGCGGCGGTCGTAGGCAATGACGCGGCAGTCACAGGCGAGCTCGCGGGCGATACCGTCAAAAAAGACGCCGTCGACGCACGCACCGTGCACGCACACCAAGGCGGGTGCATCGGACGATACAACCGGGCCGGCATACTCGCGGCAGGCGATCGTGGTGCCCGCATTCTCGACCGTAAAATCCATGTTGTGCCCCCATCATCAACGCCAATCCAGTTGTACATCAGTACGGTTGGATGGACCCGCACTTCCTTACACCTTGTTAACAGATTAACTTTACCCGACCCGAGGCTTTTCATGGCGCGGCATAATGGGCGACGTGAAAAAACGAAACTTGTAAAGCAAGAGCCCGCACCTTGCTTTGGAGCCGATGCTATGCTTAGGCACAATTGTCTTGAGGAGCATATGCCTATGTCTACGTTTTTGAATGCCAGCCCCATCTTTGGGCCCGTTCGCAGCCGTCGCCTTGGTCTCTCGCTCGGAGTCAACATGATGCCCGCCAGCGGCAAAATCTGCACGTTCGACTGCATTTACTGCGAAAACGGCCTCAACGCCGAGCGCCCCTGCCATGAGCCGTACAACACAGCCGCCGTGGTGCTCGACGCGCTCGAGGCAAAGCTGCGCGAGATGGCAGCCGAGGGCGAGCTCCCCGATGTGATCACCTTCGCAGGAAACGGCGAGCCCACCGCCGCACCGGAGTTTCCCCAGGCGATTGCCGGCGCCGTCGCGCTGCGCGATCAGCTGGCCCCAAACTCCAAAATCGCCGTGCTCTCCAACGGTACGCGCGCCGACCGCCCCGAGGTGCACGATGCGCTCATGATGGTCGACGACAACATCCTCAAGCTCGATACGGTCGATCCGGCATTTATCCAGCTGCTCGACCAGCCTGTTGGCCCCTACGACGTCGAGCACCAGATCGAGACGTTCGCAAGCTTTGACGGTCACGTTATTATCCAGACGATCTTTTTGACCGGCGAGTATCAGGGCAAGCTCATCGACAACACCGGCGAGGAGTACGTTGCCCCCTGGCTCGCGGCGCTCGAGCGCATTCGCCCGCAAGAAGCGACCATCTACACGGTGGCGCGCGAGACACCGGTCGCCGGCCTTGCCAAAGCGGCGCCTGAGGTGCTCGACGCCATTGCCGCGCGCGTGCGCGCCATCGGCATTCCCTGCCAGGTGAGCTACTAGCAAAACCACGCAGCAGCTAGCACCCGCCATCCCGCCCCATCAGTTGCGGTGATATAGTTCCTATTTGTGCTGTTAAACCGCTTAAATCGGAACTATATCACCGCAACTTTTATGGACACGTGGGTGGGCTATACTAGCTGCGGATGAAAGGAAGTTAGCCATGTTTGACAACGGACCCGTGCCTGGCCGCAACGACGCTTGCTGGTGCGGCAGCGGCAAAAAATATAAGAAATGTCATAGCGCCTTTGATGAGCGCCTCGAGCGCTTGTGGGAAGAGGGCTGGGAGGTCCTGCCCCGCACGCTCTACAAGACGCCCGCCGATATCGAGGGCATCAAGCGCTCGGCCGCCATCAACGTGGGCGTGCTCGACTACGTGGGCGAGCACATCGCCGCGGGCATGACCACCAACCAGATCGACCAGATGATCTACAACTACACCGTCGAGCACGGCGGCACGCCGGCCGACCTCAACTACGAGGGCTACCCCAAAAGCGTGTGCACCTCGATCAACGACGTCGTCTGCCACGGTATCCCCTGCGATGCAGATGTGCTGCACGAGGGCGACATCATCAATGTGGACTGCTCCACGATCCTAGACGGCTACTTTAGCGACTCGAGCCGCATGTTCTGCATCGGCGAGGTATCTGCCGAACGCCAGCGCCTGGTCGACGTCACCCGCGCCAGCGTGGAAGCGGGTCTGGCGGCCGTCAAGCCATGGCTGCCGCTGTCCGTTATGGCCGAGGCCGTGCAAAAGACGGTCGAGGACGCCGGTTTTAGCGTGGTGCGCGAATACGGCGGGCACGGCATCGGTAAGGAGTTCCACGAGGACCCGTTTGTGGGCTTTACCACCGAGGCACCCGATGTGGACACCATCATGGCCCCGGGCATGGTCTTCACCATCGAGCCCATGGTCAATGCCGGAGCGCCCGACATCAAGATCAGCAAGGGTGACGGTTGGTGCGTGCGCACCAAGGACGGCAGCGATTCGGCTCAGTGCGAGGTACAGCTCGTAGTGACCGAGGATGGCTACGAGCTGCTGAGCTGGTAGCTGTGGATGCGCCGGGCTACGCGATGGATATGTTAACCATCGCGTAGCCCGGCGTTTTATTTGAACGTTTTGCCTGATACAACCTGCCAAAATAAACCTGTCCCTTTTTGGCAGGTCGAGCGGAAAGGACTGCTTGTGAACATCCTGGTTTTGCTGCCCGTCAACGACCGTCATCGTGCAATTCTTGAGTCGAGCGCTCCGGGCGAGGACTTTATCTACACGAGCGCCGACGCCGCCACGCGCGAGCAGGTCGCCGATGCTGACGTGATCTTGGGCAACATCGACCCTGACATGCTCACGGCATGCGAACATCTCCAGCTGTTGCAATTGCAGACCGCTGGCTATGACGATTACTTGGCCGCCGGCACCGTGCCGGCCGACGCCAAATTGTCTTGCTCGGTGGGCGCCTACGGCCAGGCCGTAAGCGAGCACATGTTTGCCATGGTCCTTTCCATGATGAAGCGCCTGCCCGGCTATCACAACTTGCAGCGCGAGCATCGCTGGGAGGATTTGGGGCCGGTCACCTCGCTCAAAAACGCCAATGTGCTGGTGCTGGGCGCGGGCGATATCGGCGGCCACTTCGCCACGCTCTGCCGCAACATGGGCGCGCACGTCCGCGGCATCAAGCGCCATCCACTCGTCTACCCCATTGTGTTTGAGGACATGGACGGCATGGACGCCCTGTCCGAGCGCCTGGCCGAGGCTGACATCGTCGCATCCTTTATGCCCAGCACACCCGAGACCCGCGGCCTGGCGAACGCCGAGTTCTTCGCCGCGATGAAACCGGGCGCCTTCTTTGCCAACGGCGGCCGCGGCGACCTTGTGGTCGCCGACGACTTGGTTGCCGCCCTGGAGTCGGGACATCTCGCCGGCGCCGCGGTCGACGTCACCGACCCCGAGCCGCTGCCTGAGACAAGCCCCCTGTGGGATGCGCCCAACATGCTCATCACGCCGCACGTCTCCGGCTGGTTCCACCTGGCAGCCACGCTCAACAATGTGGTCGACATTGCCGCAGAGAATCTGCGTCACCTGCAAGCCGGCGAGACCCTGCGCTGTTGGATCGAACATTAGGGTTCCGCCGTTCTAACGAACGGCGGACCGGTCGACGCTGCGAACCTGCCGTTTGGCCAACCTGTGGGGTCTTCAAATTGCTAGAGCGTTGCTAAGTAATTCTTTGCGTCTTCCACACTCATTGCTGCGACGGGCGCATGCGAACAGAGCTTGACATCGTTGGTGACCAGTAAATCTGCTTGGGCGCGTATCGCTGCCGCAATGATTAAATCGTCTTCGTAATCGCTATGGAGATTACGCTGCTTGCTCGCCATCCATATGTCACTCAGGTCGCAGGGTACCGGCGTGGCAAGTTGCGACAACACGTCGAGGCAATCCCATGCAAGTGATGTCGCCGCCACGGCGGCATCTTGGGATAGTGAGCCATGCTCGCGCCGATACCATGCCTTATGTTCGCTTGAAATCAAATAGAACAGGTCTTTGGACGATGTCGCCGCATACAGCAAATCCACCTGTGCCGTGCATGCATCGCGTAAAAACTTAATCGCCACCGAACAACCACGTCGTGAGGGAATGAAGTAATCGAGCCACACGTTGGTGTCAACCAAGATGCGCCTTGGAGCCTCACTCATAGAGCCAGCTCATCTCCTCGCCATAGCGATCCGCATAGGCGTTCCGTTTGAGCTCTTCATCGACCGAGGGCTGAGCCTTGACCAAATCGATTCCCGACTCACGGCAAGCGGCAGCGAACAGCTTCGACCCCTGATCCATGAGCTCGAGCTTACGTTTGGCGGCCTTTTCGCGCTCGCGCTGTTCCGCCCGGGCACGACTGGGCAGCAGGATATCCTCGAGCGCACCGGGGCGATCGGCCAGCGACGCTGCAAGCTGCCAGAGCGCTCGCACCGCTTGGCTCGGCGTCATACCGGCCCTGGAGAGAGCAGCGTCCCCACTCCTTTTAAGATCGGCATCGAGACGTACGTTGATCTGAGCGGCTGTTGTGGTCATGACCCCTCCTTAATACTTTAAAATTATCATAAAACTCTATGGTAAATACGTAAAGCATGTATAGCATTTATTAGCATTAGCCGTACTCTGTACACAAAAAGCCGCCGAGGCGCACTGCACCTCGGCGGCCACGTACCACCGATCTAGTTCGGTTTCACCTTTGGCATTTGCCCAGATAAAACCTGCCGAAATAGACCTGTCCCTTTTTGGCAGGTTTTAGAGCTCAACGCTTTCGGCACCGTTGATGGTTAGGTTTCGCTCGTAGAAAGCCGTGAGGGCGCGGATGGCGTACATCACGTCGCGCACGCCACCGGTCTCGTAGCTCGAGTGCATGGCCAGCTGCGGCAGGCCCACGTCCACGGCGTGCATGCTCGCCTGCATGTTCGACAGGTTGCCGAGCGTGGAGCCACCCGCCATATCGCTCTTGTTGGCGAAGGCCTGCGTGGGCACGTCGGCGTCATCGCAGATAGCCTGGAACAGCGCGCGGCTAAAGGCATCGGTGCAGTAGTGCTGGTTAGCGGCTTCCTTAATGACAATGCCGCCGTTGAGCACAACCTGGTTGCGCGCATCGCACTTCTCGGCGTGGTTGGGGTGCACGGCATGCGCGTTGTCGCAGCTCACGAGCATCGATGCGGCAAGGGCGCGATGATACGACTCGTCGTCAAAGCCCAGCGATCCGTTGATGCGGCGCAGCGCGTCGGCCAAGAACGTCGACATGGCGCCCTGCTTGGTCTCGGAGCCAACCTCCTCATTATCAAAGCAGCAGAAGACCGAGACGTCGTGCGCGTTCTCGGCGCCCAAAAATGCCTGTAGCGAGGTATAGGCGCAGGCCAGGTCGTCAAGCTTGGGCGTCGAGATAAACTCGTCGGCCCAGCCCCAGATGCGCGCATCCTGACGATTGACCAGGAACAGGTCGCGACCCAGGATCTGCTCGGGCTCAACATCCAGCTCTTCGGCGATCAGGGCATCAAAGTCACCCTGCTTGAGTTCGCCGGCGCTGATGAGCGGGCACAGGTCGACGGCTCGGTTGGGAGCAAAGCCCTCGTTAACGCCACGGTTCATGTGGATGGCAAGGCTCGGGATAATAGCGACCTCGCGCTCGGTGGCAAGCAGACGGCTCTCAATACGGTCGCCCTCGCGCACCAGCACGCGGCCCGCGAGCGCCAGCGGGCGATCGAACCAGGTGTAGTCAATCATGCCGCCGTAGGCCTCGGTATTCAGGCGCAGCGTCTCGCCCGCGCCGTCGAGCTCGGGCACGGCCTTAACCTTAAACGTCGGCGAGTCGCTGTGCGACGCCGTCAGCTGAAAATGGTAGTCGCCGACAACGCCGTCCTCGCCCCACGTCGCGGCCAGGTCCTCGCCCACCTTAAAGGCAACAACGCTCGAGGTGTTGCGCTGCGTGTAATAACGCCCGCCCGGCTCGATGTCCCACGCCGCATTCTCGGGCAGGTAGGTAAAGCCCGCCTCGTCGAGCTCGGCCATAATGGTCGCTGCCGTATGGAACATGCTGGGGCATGCCTCGATAAAGTCGATAAGGTCGTTGGCAGCCTCGATATCGTCGGCCGTCACGTGCGCGCGCTCGGGCGTTTCCTGATCCGTCATGCTCTCCCCTTTCGCTGGGTTGATGGTCCCCTCCAGCATACCCCGCCACGCCAGCGCCGCACTCTTCATTCCATGTTTAATCCCGCGCCGCTCACCAAGTTGAGCCATCATGCCCGCGCTCCTTTTGCGACAATTACGCTAACAGGACGAGAGGAGCCGTCATGAAGCCACGTAACATTGCCATCGCCTGCGGTGTCGCGGGAGTCGCCGTCGGCCTTGCCGCTGCCACCGGTATCGTTTACCGCAAGCAAATCAAGTCCGCCGCGTCGCTCAAACGCTTGACCGGCTACGCGGATAGCTATGACCTGTACGCAATCGACATCGCCTACGACTACGATCTTGATCGCATCATCGCCGCTGGCGTGCGCGACGACCAGGCCTACATCGATGCCGTGGTGGCGCAGGTGCTGCCCGGTGTGCCGGTACATGTCCAGGCGCCCCAGTTTGCCTGCAGCGCTTTTGTCGCCGTAGATGCCGAAGGCCGCGTGCGCACCGGTCGCAATTACGACTTTAAGGACGACACCTCGGCGCTGCTGGTGCGCAATCACCCACGTGGCGGCTATGCCTCCATCGGGTTTGCCGCCCTTAACAACCTGGGCGATAACACTCCGCTTGACTCCGTCGCCGGACGTGCCGCCGCACTCATGGGCCCGTTTGCCCAGCTCGACGGTGTTAACGAATGCGGCGTGTCCATTGCCGTACTCACTCTGGATTCCAAGCCCTGTGACCAGGACACGCAACGCCCCGTCATCAATACCTCGCTCGCCATCCGTCTGGTGCTCGACCGTGCCGCCACCACGCAAGAAGCTGTCGACCTGCTTTCCGCCTACGACATGCACGCCATGGCAGGACGCGATTACCACTTCTTTATCAACGACGCCGCCGGTGACGCGCGCGTAGTAGAGTGGGATCCGCGCGATCCGGACCGTGCTTTCAAAGCGACTCCTGTACGCCAGGTTACGAACTTCTACGCCTGCTATGGCGACGAAGTGCTGCCCAACCAAAAGAATGGCGAGCTGGGCCATGGTAAAGAGCGCGCCGTCGCAATCGCCGATGTCCTTGACGCCCATGTCGGTGCCCAGGACGAAACGATTGTCTGGAAAGCCCTGCGTGCCGCAGCGCAAGAACCCAATCCGGAAGACATCACCAGCAATACGCAATGGTCGGTCGTCTTTGACAATACCGAACCCGCCGCCGCCATTACGCTGCGCCGCCACTGGGGCGACGTCGACGCCTTCGCACTGTAAGGACCCAGGCTCGTCGACCTTACGCTCGCCTGACGTTGTTTACATTTCTATACGCTTGAGCTAACACGTTTTACCCCCGTATCAACAGTGTGCGGGGGTAAACTTATGCGCATGTTATAACTTGCCCGGAAGGATTCATCATGCTCAGGATCGGTCTTCTTACCAGTGGCGGCGACTGCCAGGCGCTCAACGCCACCATGCGCGGCATCGTCAAAACGCTTATGACCAATAGCGAAGAACCTATCGAGATCTATGGTTTTGAGGACGGCTACCAGGGCCTTATCTACAGCAGGTTCCGCGTCATGACGCCCGCCGATTTTAGCGGCATCCTTACCCGTGGCGGCACCATCCTGGGCACGAGCCGTACGCCGTTCAAGCGCCTGGACATTCCCGAGGCCGACGGCGTCGAAAAGGTGCCGGCGATGGTCCACACCTATCATAAGCTGCAGCTCGACTGCCTGTTTATGCTGGGCGGCAACGGTTCCACCAAGACCGCCAACCGCCTGCGCGAAGAGGGCCTCAACGTTATCGCCCTGCCCAAAACTATCGATAACGACACCTGGGGCACCGAGCTGACGTTTGGCTTTACGAGCGCCATCGATGTCGCCACCAAGTGCATCGACGACATCCACACTACCGCTTCGAGCCACGGCCGCGTGTTCGTTATCGAGATCATGGGCCACAAGGTTGGCTGGATTCCGCTGTACGCCGGCGTCGCGGGCGGTGCGGATGTCATCTTGATCCCCGAAATCCCCTACGACATGGATAACGTCATCAAGACCATCGAGCATCGCATGGAGACCGGCAGCCGCTTTACCATCGTGGCCGTCGCCGAGGGCGCTATCTCCAAGGAGGACGCAGCGCTGTCCAAGAAGGAGTACAAGAAGAAGCTCGCCGAGCGCACGAGCCCGTCGATCGTCTACGACATCGCCAAGGAGATCGAGGCCAAGACCGGTCGCGAGACCCGCGTCGCCATCCCCGGTCACACGCAGCGCGGCGGCCAGCCCGACGCTCAGGACCGCATCTTTGCGACCCAGTGCGGCGTCGAGGCGGCACTGGGCTGCCTGCGCGGCGAGTTTGGCTACATGATTGCCCTGCGCGATGGAAAGATGTGCCACATGCCGCTCGAGGAGGTCGCCGGCAAGCTCAAGTATGTCGATCCCCAGAGCGACCTGGTGCGCGAGGCCAAGGCGTTGGGCATCAGCTTCGGCGACGAATAGCCTCGGCTGTAACCGCCCCCATCGGAGGCCCCAGGGCTTACCTCCCAAATCGTCCTCGGACATGTCAGGATCCCGCCGTGCGCTTCGCGCGGCGGGGTCCTTCCGTCCTGCGGAAAGATTTGGGAGGTAAGCCCTGGGGCCTCCTGCGGTAACTAGGGAGGCCGAGGCTATTCGTCTTCTTGCTACGGGTGCCTGGGGTAGGATGCGGCGTGCATTTTTGGGAGTATTCAGCAGCCGAGGGTGCCTGCATACTGGATTTTGGGCGAAAGGCAGGCACCATGGGCCGCGTTCTGTAAAAAATGGCCAGCTCTTGAGGCATTGGGGGTCCAGGACCAGGGCATTCAGCGCGGTTTTGTGCACCCGTTCCCGCGCCCGCGGACTCCGGGATGCTGAATACTCCGAAATTTGCACGGCGCCCCTGGGTTACCCGTAGGCAAAAAGCAACCGCCCCGCCGAAATATGCAATCGGCAGGACGGTTTATGCAATTTAGTGGCTGTGGGCGCGTCGGTGGCTCGCTACAGCTTGAATCCCAGAACGGGTTACTCGGCGCTCTTAAAAGCGCCGAGTAACCCGCCAAAAAGGGACAGGTTCATCTTTGGCAGGTTAATCTGGGCAAACGCCGGACAACCATTAGGTGGCCCGGCGTTTGCCCCGCTTTGCTGGGAATGTCTGTCGTTCAGTGCTCTTACTGGCCAGTCCAGTGTTGCGCATAGCTTTTAATGTCTTCGGTAAAACCATCAAGATCGTCGAGGGTAATCACGCTGTCGATAAGCAAATTAGCTATCTCACGGTGCATTGTACTGCGGCGAAGGTCGTTCACCAGCACTCCTGAGGACAGCTTATCCCTATTGATACGCTCTTCTAGTGCCCAAAATCTACTGGACGCTTCGCTGTCGCCGTTCAGCATCTCAACGTACTGGCCGATGAGCTTTTCCATATAACGTTCTTGCCATTGGGGAAGCATTTTCTTAAACAGCTTCCAGTCGCTTTCGGCTACGTCGCGCATATGTCCTCCGCTCGCTAAACGGGCTTTTCCATTTGCCTTTCATTCTATTTGGTTTTCGTTCGCGGGCGTAGATGAGAGGCTCTCTTTAGCCTTCGAGATTGGGCCTGAATGGGTCGTATGCCACAAAACGGGCCTATCTACTACGTTTAATTGGATACCCTCAACCATGCCGGGAAAACGAAAAATAAAACCGCAGGTAGAAGGCCTGTCGATTTTCGAAAAAGGCGGTCATGGTTGGCCCCATCGAGTTAAACGTAGTAAATAGGCCCTTTTCTTGGCGCGCGGTCAGCTCAATGCTAATCTCCGTGCCGGAACTGACCCAGTTGTTTGTAAGTTGCGGTGATATACGGACTGTTTGGCGCTTTGGAGTCTCAAAACAGTCCCTATATCACCGCAACTTGGAAGGGACGGGCGGTGTCGGATGAGTGGCGCTGGCGGGTTAGGGCGGTTTAGGCCTGTTTGCGGTGCTTCCATTGTTTGCGGCACCAGTGCATAAGCGCTTTTACGATGGGAATCGTGATGAGGATGACCCATGCGGGATGGGGCTGTCCCAGGCAGAGCCACATGTAGAGGAACCAAGTTATGGCAGCTGCCGGGTAGACGGCGTCGACAAGCTTTGACAGATGACGTCGGTCGATGAAATCGCCAAGCGCGTAGTAGACGGGAATCAAAAAGACGAGGAAAAGTCCCGTAGTCCACACGCCGCAAATAATGCCGAGCGCCAGATAGGCGAGGGCGACAAGCACGGGGAAGGGGAACTTATTCCACGCGCGACCGAGCTTGGTGTGGAAATGCTTGCCATGATGGTCGAGCTTGTCGCGCGCCTCTTTCCAGCTGGAGAATTGTTCGCCGTCGATAACCACGGTGCCATCGGCATTGGTGTGCACGCTGTGCCCGTCGTCCTCTAGCGTGTCAATATGTACGCCGCCCGGCCCCACGTGCACCTCTTCACTCTTGCGGTCGTTGGTCACATGGATGCCGCTCCAGCCAACATGGACTTCCTCGCCTTTATTGGGATCAATGACGTGGATGCCGCGCGCGAGGGAAATATCGACAAGTGGTTTGTCGCCGCAATCGGCGTGCTCAGTAGAAGCCTCAGCCTCGTCAGCCACATCCGCCGTCTCGGTGTCGGCACTGCCGTCCTCAAGGTCGTCGGCATCGCTAGCCGCTTCCCCATACAACAGCTCGTCCAACGACACGCCATACAGTGCGGCGAGCGCAATAAGGTTATCGGTATCGGGCGAGGATTCGCTGCGTTCCCATTTGCTGACAGCCTGGCGGCTTACGCCCAACTGGGCAGCAAGAGCCTCCTGGGAAAGACCAGCAGCTTTGCGGCGATCGACGAGGCGCTGTGCCATCGCAAGATCCATAGCAGTCCCTTTCATGTGGCGACCGTAATCGAATGAGCCGAGTATGCCGAGAACAACCGATAGCGACCACCATTTCTAGTTAGAATCTGCCCCAACCCTACCGCAACTACAAGTAGCAACCCCTAATGGCCTGTCATTTCATGACAAATGTCAGTGCGCACAACAGCCAAGAGCTCTCTCAATATGTTGCGTTGGAATAGTTTCTGTTTGGCATAGCAGAGCCATAAAACAGGAACTATTCCACCGCAACTTACTATCAGGCCACGCGCCCGCAGAGTAGCTACAGGTGCCTAGGGTGGGGTGTGGCGTGCATTTTTGGGAGTATTCAGCAGCCGAGGATGCCTGCATACTGGATTTTGGGCGAAAGGCAGGCACTATGGGCCGCATCCTGTAAAAAATGATCGGTCCTCGAGGCACTGGGGGCTCAGAATCAAGGCTTTCGGCGTGGTTTTGCACTCCCATTCCCGCGCCCGCGGACCCCGGGACGCTGAATACTCCGGAATTTGCACGGCGCCCCCTGGGGTACCTGTGGGCAAAAAGCAACCGCCCCGTCAAAGTATGCATTTGGCGGGGCGGTTTATGCAAAAATGCTGCTGCGGGCGCGTCGGCAGCTCGCTAGAACTTGAATCCCAGGACAGGTTACTCGGCGCTCTTGAGGGCGCCGACCATGTCGATCTTATTGAGAGTTCGGTTGGTGGCGAGGTTGACGATGATCGTAAAGCCAAAGGAAAGCAGCACGGCGAGCACGTAGCTTAGCGGCTCGACCTCAACGTCAAAGTACAGCGACGGCATCTGCAGGATGTACGTGAAGCTCTCGGCCAGCAAGCCACCCAGCGGCACGCCCAGCGCAGCGCCGATCGCCGTGAGGATCAACGTCTCCTTGTTGACGTAATGGTGCACCTCGCCACGGCGGAAGCCCAGCACCTTGATGGTCGCCAGCTCGCGTTCGCGCTCGGAGATATTCGTGTTGGACAGCGTAAACACCACCACAAACGATAGGCACGCCGCCATAAAGGTCACGAGCACCACGACGGAATTGATAATCGTAAAGTTCGCCTCGTAGTTCTCCCAATGCTCGGCCGTACTCGAAATCGTAAGCCAACCGTCGCTCTTAAGATTCTTGCTAAACGCAATCTGGTCGGCCGACGAGCCCTTAAGCAGCACAAAGACGCCGTTGAGGCGTGCGCTTCGACCGAACGCGCGCTCATAGGTGCCCTGCGTCATGTAAAGCGTGTTGCCCAGATAGTTAAGCGAAATGTCACTGACTTTGACCTTGGCAACATTGAGCGACGAATCCTGGACGTGTGCCGTATCGCCCGGCTGAATCCCCAGCACCAGCTGTGAACTCTTACTCAGATACACGTCTCCGTCACGCAAAGACAGCGGCTCTTTGGACTCGTCCTCGAGGCGCACATAGTCGTCCAGGTCGTTCGTGCGGTCATCGGGCACCACGATCAGCTGCACGGTCTCGCTCTTGCCGCCAAATGTAAAGGTGACGTTGTCGGTCATAATCGGCAGCGTCGAAGTCACGGTCACGTTGGAATCATTGGCCGCGCTGCGCTCATCCAATGCCGCGCACGTCTGCGAAAAATCGTCGGGATTGGCGACCGCCAGCAGATCGTAGCGTGTGATGTGGCCGTACTGCTTGGGCGAAAGCGCGACCGACGTGTCGCGAATACCCATACCGCAGATCACAAGCGCGGTGCAACCCGCGATGCCGAAGATGGTCATAAAGGCGCGCTTTTTATAGCGGAATAGGTTGCGTGCAGCGACCTTGTTCAAAAAGCCCATGCGGCGCCAGATAAAGCCGATGCGCTCGAGCAAGATGCGCGAGCCAGCGCGCGGGGCCTTGGGACGCATAAGCGAGGCCGGGGTCTCGGCCATCTCGTGGCGGCAGGCGATAATCGTGGCGCCCACCACGCCCACGGCAAACAGCGCCACCGAAACGATCGAGGACACGATGTCGTACGAAAGCAGCATCTGGGACAGTGAGTACATGTCGTCGAACACCGTAAACAGGAACAGCGGCAGGCCCACAAATCCGATGATGTTGCCGAGCACGCCGCCGATCAGACAAGCCCACAGCGCATAGTCCACGTATTTGGACAGGATGCGTCCGCGCGAATAACCGAGTGCCTTATACAGGCCGATGAGTGTGCGTTCCTCCTCGACCATACGCGTGGCGGTGGTGAGGCTGATGAGCACGGCGACGATAAAGAAGATGAACGGGAACACCGTGGCGATGGCCTCAATTGACGAGCTGTCGCTCTCCACGCTCGAGTAGCTTGCGATATTGCCGCGGTCCTGGATGTACCAGGTGCATTCGCCCAGGTCAGAGAGCTCGGCGCGGGCATCGGCAAACTGCTGGTCGGCGGCGGCACGGCGCTGGTCCAGGTCGGCTTGCGCCTGCGCACGCTCGTCGCTGCCCTCGGCCATGCGATTGATGTTGTCCTGCTCAATCCCAAAGAGCATATTCGCCTGGCGCTCGGCCGCATCCAAGCTTGCCGGCGTGTCGACCGTCAGTTCCTGAGCGCGCGCCTTCTCACGCTCCTCGCGGATCTTCTCGATATTGCCCTTGACCTCATTGATCTTTGCCGCGTAGGAATCCGAATAGGAGTTGAGGCTCTTGGCTCCCTCGACGATCACGTGGACCGCGGAGTAGGAAGAAGATGTCGCGGCGTCCTCGCTCACATAGAACTTATAGTCCGCCGCCGAAGCAGCGCGAAAGGCGTTGACTGTCGAGTCAGAACTTACATCAGTGGGGTCGAGGACCTCAGCCGTAATGGTGTAATCGCCCGCGGCAAACTGGTCCTTGGCGCTTTGATTGGACGAGCTCGCGTCATTGGCGGCAAAACTCACCGTATCGCCGATTTTCTTGCCCGATGCCTTCAGGAACTTCGAAGTCACCGCGACTTCATCGGCGCTCTCGGGCAAATCGCCGTTCACGAGCACCGGCTGATCGATGTTCTCCTTGGAGAGACTCTGCACGACCACGCGCTCGCGCGTTGTGCCCACGGCGGTGTAGGCGGTCTCGGTGTAGATGCCCTCGGCCGTTTCGACGCCATCGACCTCTTGTATGGCGTCGAGATCATCGTCAGTCAGGCCATAGGTCGACTGCACGTTAATGTCATAGACATTTTGCTGGTCGAAGTAGGCATCAACCGAATCACACAGGTCCTCGCAACCCGCCTTAAGGCCGCACATCACGCTCACGCCAAGCGCGGTGATGACCACGATTGACAAAAAGCGCTTAAGACTGCCTCGGATTGTGCGGTAGATGCCACGGCGAAAAACCGTCGGCACCATATCGTTTGAGCTTTGGGCAGTGCGGTAGGTCGTAAAATCCTGCTCGCGCTCCGTGTTCTGCGCGTCGCGGCGTAGGCTGTTTTGGCGGTCTTGGTCCATGGGCGCTACCACTCGATCGTCTCGATAGGCACGGGATTTTGCTGGACCGTCTCGCTCTCCACGCGACCGTTCTTAAAGCGGATCAGGCGATCGGCCATGGGCGCCAGCGCGGAGTTGTGGGTGATGATGATGACCGTAATGCCCTGCTTGCGGCAAGTGTCCTGCAGCAGCTGCAAGATCTGCTTGCCGGTTTTATAGTCAAGTGCGCCCGTGGGCTCGTCGCACAAAAGCAGCTTGGGGTTCTTTGCCAGTGCGCGGGCAATGGACACGCGCTGCTGCTCGCCGCCCGAAAGCTGTGCCGGAAAGTTGCCCAGGCGCTCGCCCAGGCCAACCTGACGAAGCGTTTGCTCGGCATCGAGCGAATCAGGGCAGATTTGCGCCGCAAGCTCAACATTTTCGAGCGCCGTCAGGTTGGGGACCAGATTGTAGAACTGGAAGACAAAGCCGACGTCGGCGCGGCGGTATTCCACGAGCTGCGCCTCGTTAGCGGAGCTCACATCGCGCCCGTCCACCGTCACGGTGCCGGAAGTCGCCGTATCCATGCCGCCCAGAATGTTGAGCGCCGTGGTCTTGCCGGCACCCGAAGCACCCAAAATGATGGCGAGCTCGCCGCGCTCGACCGTAAAGCTCGCGCCGTCGAGTGCGTGAATGCGGGCGTCGCCCTCGCCGTATGCCTTGATGACGTCTTTGAATTCGATATAAGCCATCGATTAATTCCCATCTGGTCGGATAACTCCTTAGTATTACCCATTTCGCACCGACCAAAAAGGGGCAGGTTCATTTTGGCAGGTTTTATATGGGGAAATGGAAGCTATAGATGAGGCGCCGGGGAGGCAGAGAAATCATCGACGGGGTCAGGCCGACCGCCAAACACAACGCACACATCTCAATCTGTCAGCCAAATCATTCGAACAGCTGTTCGTTTCTATGATATGATTCCGCTGTCTAAGCAGGCCAATACGCAGAAAGGCGGCCAACATGGCGTTCGACTTTAAGAAGGAATGCAAGGAGCTCTACAAACCTGCAAGCAAGCCGAGTATCGTAACTGTCCCGCCTATGAGCTACGTTGCCGTTCGCGGAAAGGGCGACCCAAATACCGAAGGTGGCGAGTATCAAAACGCCCTGCCACTGCTTTACGGCATCGCCTATACCGTCAAGATGTCGAAGAAAGGCTCAAGGAGTATCGAGGGCTATTTCGACTTTGTAGTACCGCCGCTCGAGGGATTCTGGTGGCAAGACTCCCCGAGCGGCGATATCGATTATGTACGCAAGGACGATTTCAACTTTATCTCGTGCATCCGCCTGCCCGATTTCGTCAGCCGAGATGATTTTGACTGGGCAGTCGCGGAGGCCACGACCAAAAAGAAACTGGACTTTTCCGCCGTCGAGCTGCTTAAAGTTGATGAGGGTCTCTGCGTTCAATGCATGCACACCGGTCCCTACGACAACGAACCGGCGACCGTAGACGCTATGCATGAATACACAACCGAGCAGGGCTATGTCCCCGACTTCTCAGGCACCCGTTTACATCACGAAATCTATCTCTCCGATCCACGCAAGTGTGCGCCGGAGAAACTTAAAACTGTGGTTCGTCATCCTATCAAGCGCGCTGAATAGCGTGGAGCGTCATTTCACGCGCTGGGTTTTAAGCCAGCCAACCAGCCGCCTCCTAGGCCGTCCGGTAATTATCTTGACGCGGCCCGTCGCATCTTATAAGTTTGTTTTGCTAAAGCTGGAAAGCCTCTCAACGATGCGCAACTCCAGCTCTTTTTCTATCAAGAGGCTTAATGAAATACCAGAAGTCGCGGATATCCATCAACGAACAAATAGCACTATTGACAGAAAACAAGGGTCTTAAGTGCTCTGATCAAAGCGAACTCGAGCGAGCTTTGGTCGAAGCCAACCACTACAGACTGTCGGCCTACTGGTTTCCCTACAAAACCAAATGCAAGTCCGGGATTACCATCTTTCGCGAAGGCACAACATTCGAAACCATCATCTACACGTATGAATTTGACCGAGCCCTCCGGCAGTTAATGTTTGATGCGGTCGGCAGTGCGGTCGGCAGAATTGAGATCTACCTCAGAAGCAGAATTGCCTATCTTGCCTCTGAGGAACGCGGGCCTTTCTGTTACCCAGATGTCGCCATAACGAGGCTCAACTCGGCATGCCCGTCGAGCTCTGCGCCGCACTGGGCTACGCAGCCGTCTTTGGCAGCGCCACCAATACGCTGCTCGCACCCATCCTTATTGGCTGCGAAGTCTTCGGCTTTGGCAACTTGCCGATGTTCATTATTGTCTGCGTTGTGGCTTACCTGTTCAACATGGATAAGTCCATCTACGCCCTGCAGGAGCGGGCGTAGATCGATGTCCAGGCAGGTGGTCTCAGCCGGAAACGGTGTCCCACTCTGAGGCTGTATTCCGGGACACGGTTTCCGCTTGGAACGCCATTCGGAAAGCGCATCCCGCTTTAAAACGGAATTCCGGGACGTAGTTTCCGTCTGAGCCTCCATTCGGAAAGCATGTCCCGTTCTTTCACGGCATCTTGGCTATGCAAAGCGCTCGAGTGTTACTCCTCGTACGCGCCCTCAAGCCGCAGCAGCCACTCCTTACGGTCGAGGCCGCCGGCATATCCGTTGAGCGATCCGTCGGCCGCCACCACGCGATGGCACGGCACAATAATCGAAATGGGATTACGCGCGACCGCAGCCCCCACCGCACGAGGAGACACAACGGGATCCTCGTTTCCCGGCACACGATGTCGAGCCGCAACACGCTGGGCAATCTCGCCATACGTGGCGACCTCGCCACGCGGAATGGAAAGCAGCTCGTACCAAACTTCACGCTGAAACGCCGTACCGATCATATGCAACGGCGGCGTAAACCGAGGTTCCTGCCCTGCAAAATAAGCATTCAGCCAAGCCCAGGAACGCTCAAGCACCGAAGACGCCGCACCATTTGCAGGACTCACCGACGACATGCCGCCAGCACCAGAAACTGCATCGGCGCCTTCAACATGTTCAGGATCTTCTTTGAGAAGCGTGGAGCCAAAATGCTCCTGTCCCTCAAACCAAAGCCCCGTCAGACCGCGGCCATCAGCGGCAAGCAAGATTTCGCCCAAAGGCGAAGCAAACGTCGTCGTGACCACCAGCGGCTCCTTTCAAAACTCCGCAACATAATACCGCGAATTGTGCAGACAACCCCAATCGACCCCAAAGTCACCCAAGGCAGCAGGCGCGCAGCGCCGCAGCTGCCGGCCACGCCCCACAGTTCCCAAAGGCGGCAGGCGCAAAGCGCCGAGGCCGCCGCCGGGACCAGAGCTCGCAACAGCCACGCGCCCCCACATCAGCCCAGCGGCCCCAACCAACAACGGCCCCATCGCTGGCCGCTCGCAGCCGAGTCACCGCAGGCGGGGGCCGGGCTTAGTTTTCAGAACACTCCGCAGACCAGTGTGGCGCCTTGTCCGCGGCTCCGAAGGAGCAGGACAAGGCGCCACACAT
>CABUQY010000030.1 GCA_902493915.1 uncultured Collinsella sp. | reverse complement strand
AGTCCTGACTCGCACGGAGAGCACATTAAGTGCTCTCCGGCTCGTGCGGAACTCGCGATGAACCTAATGTCCCGCCGCCCGGGCAGACGCCTTGTTGTTGGAGCGTGGCTTGTCATGGGAGCATCCGCTGAACATATATAAGTCGAAGGCCACGTTATGTGGCCTTCTTTGTATCCGGAAAGTTTGTCCCGGAATCTGCCTTCGGAATGGGACGCAGTTTCCGCTTGAGAGCCCATTGGGAAACTGTGTCCCGTTCTGAGCCCGGATTCTGGGATGAACTTTCCGCTTGGATCATCATCGGGAAACCGCGTCCCACCTTGAGTCAATATTCTGGGACAGACTTTCCGCCAAACCCCTCAACCGGAAAGCCTGTCCCACTCCGCCCACATCCGGACATGGAATTATCAGCTTATTAGCCCTTTCATCAATTAAGGGGCGCCCGCCCGCCGGGCGGGCGAAACATTTGGAAGATGGACCTAGCGTTTATCCCTTCGGGACAAGAACATCGCGGCAATAAAAGCGACAATCGCTAGCGTTAGCAGCGTCAAAAGCAGAGCGAGCGAGTTGTCGCCCGTCGCAGCCAGGCCAAACAGGCCGGGCTGTTTGGAGCCAGCGGGCTGCGCGGGAATTGTTTCGCCATCGTCCTCGGCGGTAATCTCCCAGCGGATGGCCTTGCTCGCGTCGGCAAGCTCGTTGCCCACCGACGTCGGAACACTTAGCTGCAGATTTAGTACTGTGCTGCCATCGCCCGTAAACGTAGCGATCTGGGTGGGGCGAGCGAACACGCTGCCCGGCGTTCCCGTCTGGAGCCAGCCTGCGGACGCATCGCCCACCGTTGCCGTTAAGGTGATGGGAGACAGCAGGCTCGCCGTCTCGTGGTCGACAACGGCACGAACAAATACGCGCACCTGGGACTTTACGCCTGTGGCACGAATCTCGATCTGCTGCTCGCGCACGTCGCCAGGCATTAAATCTTTAAAGGCTGGAAACAGGTCGGGCTCCCCCGAGGAGCCTGTCGCCCCCGAGACCGTCAGCTGGCGCGCGTTGCCGTCATAGGCAATCGCGGGAGTGTCGGCAAACGCGCGGGCAGGAACGGCGAGCGCGACCATGCAGAGAATGGCCGCGACCATGCAATGCAAGGAGCGCGCAGCATCTTTGCGAATCGGGAAAGCCATACTTACGCACCTCCGTGCGGCGGCACCAGCACGCCATTTTTGACCGTGCAGTTCCATGCCTCGGCAACCGCATCGTCGGGTGTGGACTGAATTGCCTGGGTCGAGATGTCGACGACCAAGTTCTTGCCGTCCCTTTTCGTCTCGGATACGCTCTCGATGAGCACGTCCGTCTCGCCCATCGGCGCAACAGGCGATGCCCAGTAGTAGAAGCCATCGGTCGCGACAACCCAAGACGAGGCGCTGTTAGTAGCGGAGGCATCGGACACAGTACGCCACTTAATGGTGTAGTCGGTGCCGGCAGCCGGCTCCTTCCACAGGCGCGCGCCGTTCTGGTCCTGCCAGTAGATATCCACCGCGACACGTAGGTACGCCGGAGCCGAGCCCGTGTTTTTAATCCTGACGTCACTCTTCACGTTATCTTTGAGGGTCTCGTCCACCGAGGGCGTCACCGTTCCGATGCCAAACTCGTTGACCAGCACGCCCGTAACCGAAAGCCATGCAAAGGTACCGGCGACGCCAGCAAAAAGGAGGATGCCCGCGAGAAGGGCCATGATCTGCTTGCGCTTAGTCATCCTGGCCCTCCTTCTTCAGCTTGCCGTTATCCCAAACATTCTTGGCACGCGAGCCGCCATCGACCCACTTGTCCTTCGCGCGCGTGTTGACGCACGTCACCACGGTGTCGCCCGCGCTCGAGGCGGACGAGATGGTCAGCTCGGCAGATTTACCGGGCGCCTTGCCCGGCGTGCTCAGCTCTCCCTGGTAGCGCCATGCCCAAGCCGTGTCTTCCTCGACGGTATAGAAACCCGCCGGCGCGGCAAACTGCACGCTGCCGACATACCAGGTCTCACCGTTTTCGTTGCGTTGTTCGCCGACTTTCACCTCGACCATGCGCGTCTCGGCAGAAGAATCCTTCGAGGCCTTGCGTGTCACCTTAAAGCGGAACGTTTGTCCCATGGCGCTGGTATCGGTAGTCTTTTTAACGATCGTCAGCGCATGAGTCTGGTCAAAGTTAAACACGGCGTTGCCGGCGCCCTGCTCGCCTTCGCCCGTCTTCTTGGACTCCAGGCGGTTGGCCAAGTCGAACGAACCGTTACCCGAGCCCAAGCTGTAGAGCGAGACATACTGGTCGTTAACGGGTTCCTCCGCCATGGACGCACCAGGACCGTAGCTCGCCCGCTTAACGGTAACAGTCAGCTGCGTCCCCATAAACGGCTCGGCGAAGCAGGCCTTAAACGGCGCCTCGTCGGCGTTGTTGTCGACTGTGTTGCCAGCGGTGGGATCGAGCAGCCACTTAAGCTGCGCGGTCATGGCTACGGGCCTCTCGGTATCGGACGTATCGTTGGCGGCCACTCGATACGTCACGGGATACAGGTCCATGTCTCCCTTGACCGGCTCGCTCTTAAACTCATCCCAAGACTTCGGAGCGCCAACGGCAGGCACATATCGCCACTCCAGGAAGAGCTCGCGTACGTCACCGCTGGCCGCCTGTTCATCGAGCAGCGCGACGATCTTGGAGTGGGCGTCCGGGTCGTATGCCACGGACTTTTTCTCCATCTCGGGATTGCCGTTTTTGTCATAGACCGGGTTGCCGCTCTCATCCACCTTGGGAACATCGACGTTATGGACAAAGCCGGCGCCCGTCGCTCGCTCGCCGTCCGAGTCGACCGTCGCCGTAAAGACGACCGACCCGTCGACACCGTGATAGCGCACCTTATACGGCGCGATCTTGTACACCGCGGTGTAGGTCACGCTCTCAAAGGGCTCGTTGCCCTCGAGGGGATACCTCTCGTCATCGGTCATCAGGGTGTAGCTGCCATTTTCCTTGTTGTAGTCGCTCGACCAGCCCACGAAGTCATACGAGGTGCCGGCTTCGCCCTCAACGTGGGTCGTGGCGACAAGCGAGATCTGATCGCCGGAAGCGCTGCGTTCGAACCCGCGTATGGAACCGGGATTTGCAAGGTCATCGTCGATATTCGATTGGACCTGTGCCGTGCACGCTCGATATACCGGATACAGCTCCATGGGAGCCTTGACCACAGTGTTTTTGTTCACCATGGGAAGACCGTCCGGCCAAACAACATAGCCCTTGCCAGGTGCCGGCTGGGCTTCCGTCCAGCCCACGAAGACGTTGAACTTACCTGTATCCCCATCGATAGTGCGGACGTCATAAGTAGGCTTCGGGATGCCGCCATCAAGGTTGCCGAGCATATCGCCTTGCTGAGCAACTTTGCCGTCCACATCCGTGGCATTGAGGTGGTACACAACCGCCAACGGCGAATAGTACGCCACGAATGTATAGGTTCCGCCAGGTTCCACCGAATAGGAATATGAGTTATCGCCGTTAGATTCGAGCTCTTTAACCTCACCATTCGGAAGTTCGATTTCGACCTTATCCAGCTTGTATAACTCGTCGCCGGACTTGTATACCGTCGTTGCGATATCAGGAATCACCGTTGCCGTGGCGGGATCAGCGTCCGCATTGATAACGGGAACGATGTCGTACTTGGGCACATTGACTTCAGAAGTGCCCTCAAAACCGGCACGATGCAGGTTGGTGGTGTAGTTAACGTCGTACTTTGCGTACACGGGATACGCATCCTGCCACTCGGTGACCTTGAAATCTGGTTTCACCAGATACGGTTCGACCTTATCCTGGTCAGAAGTGGTGAAGGAATCGTTCGCAACATCGTAGATGTAGTTCCAGATGGGAGAACCCCTCTGGACCTCGGCGGTCGAGATCCAGCCCAGGAACTTATGACCCGGCACATTGTCCATTTGAGCATCAGTCGGGGAAGCCTGAAGAGTCAGGTAGGGATTGATGTCGTTCTCTTTTCCGTCGTAGGGCCAATTATTAACCGTCTTGTCCTTATAAAGATGCGGATAACAATACAGGAACGTCGGGTCTTTACCTTCTCGTGTTTTCTGTTGAAGCAAGTTGCTTTCATAGCGTCGAGTAGCGGTTTGCTTGACGTTGTCATACTTGTCATAGAAGGTGACATCCGTAGTCACCATAGCGCGAACATAATATTGTTCCGTCGTTGTAACGTAACTCGAAAAAGGATTACTTATATATGTCCAAGAACCGTTGTCGGGTCTTTCGAGCGTCCAAAAACTGAAGTGATACCTAGGGTGCGCAGAATGAAATTGGACTTTGATTTTAGCGTCGACCTTCTCATCGCTCAGTTTTCCAGCTCCCGGAAAATCAGTGTCGGCGATCATATCCTTGAGAGTGTTTGCGCCACTGTCGTTACGCACGTTATGGGAGTAGGCGTTAATAGGCGCAACGATTTTCGTCGCATTAGAGAGAACGGTAGTGCACTTATCTGCTGGATTCTTATCATCGTGCAGCACATGGGCGGAGGCGTCCGTGCCAGCACCCCAATGGATAATGTTTTCACGAACATATGTCGCGCCGACGTTATCCTCAAAGGGCGTTTGGTACCGATTCCAAATGGAACAAAGTAGCTTGCTGTCCGTAAGACCGCTATTTGTAAATGCCTTGACGTAATAATCCACTCGGTACTCAAAGCGGGCGGTGTAGGTATGCGGCACGGTTAGGTCGACATCGGCAGGGAGTTTATAGCTGCGATCGCGGCTTACGCGCACCTCGACCGAAGACCCATCTGCATTCTGCTTGTTTTCGTACCAGCCCAAGAAGCGGTAACCATCGGGCAACGTTCCGCCCTCGGACAGCGGCTTGTTATCCACGCCGCGCACCTGCACCGTGTAGGAGCTAGTGCCATTCTTGCCCGGCTGCACGTCCACATGAGTATTGCCCACGCCGTCACGTAGGGTCTCATTGTCTGTTGTGTCCTGATCATTGCCCTCGAACACCGTTATGATGTTCGACGCGTAGTCGCTGTACACCGGGTAGAAGTCGGTCGGGCGGATAACAGTGATTTCACTACCCGCAGGATAAAAAGCTCCCTGATTTCTAAGATCAGCCAACTGATCCGAGGTGATGGCGGCATAGGCGCCGTTCTTCCCAGCCTCGTTGCTGGGCTGCGTGGTCCAGCCGATAAACGTTGCGCTGTCGGACAAGTTCCCGCGATCCACCGGGGCAGCAGGCGTCAGGCCGGCACCGTAGCGATACCAGTCCGTCGACTTATTGTGCGCCGTGCCGTCTTCCCAATTGAGCGTCTCGCCCTTAACGTTGTAGAACAGCACCTGTGCCTCGTATGAAGCGATAAAGAGGTCATTGCCCTTGAAGCCTTCGCTCTCGGCATGCCCCTCACCGTTGTCGGCAGTGTAGGTCGAAGTCTTCTCGTGGGCCGTGTTCTCCTCGACACGCTTGCCAGCCTTAACAGCAGCATCATCGCTCTTGCCGTCAAACCAGCTGTTGTCTTGGCCAATGCGATTCACATGCACATTGGACTCGCGGAACCAACCCATAAAGCGGTAGCCACCGTTTTCATTGGTCAGGCCCTTGGGCTTTGCAGAGGTCTCCTGCTTAAACGTCACCGACGTATCGCCCTGGGCCAAGCCTTGGGCCGTTCCGGCCAGCACGGCGCTCACGGCAAAGGTGTACGGATCCGAAGTCGACTGATCATTACCAAGTTTAGTTGCCTCGATGGTCGCGGTGCCCGCGTCGGGAAAATCAATCGTCGCCTTAACGCTTTGGCCATGCACGGGAATTTCCAGTCTGTAGTCCATCGCCCATTCGTTTGCATGCCCGTCCCCATTGGCAGTCGAGCGCATGGTGCCGGCACAGAAGTCGTAATCATGCTGCTCCCACAGCTCACGCGTGACGTAGCGTTCGTCGTCCCAGGGACCGAATCCGGCACCGGATACCGTACCGTCACCCGCAAGGGCGTAAATCTTTTTCTTAGCCGCGGTACCCTGGCTGTTGCCTTTTAGGCTCACGCTCGGCTTAAAGTAGCACTCGGTGACCGTCGCGTCGTCCTTGTTGGCGCGCGCAGCAATACCGCCCAAGTTCACGTCGTTTTGAATAATGGGAATCACAGCGATGGGATTGTACTGACGCGAGCTCAGGTCACCCGCAAAGTGGCTGCGAACGAGCTCGTTGCCCTCTTCAGTTAAAATACGGCCCGCCAGGCCGCCCGTCCACGCGCGCGTCACGGAGACGACGCCCACGTACGATGCGGCATAGCTGTAGCACTGCGCCGTCGAGAAGCAGTCGATAATCTTGGCGCCGCCCGCCATGCAACCCACAAAGCCCGAGGCATACACGTTGTTGCCGCCCAGGGCGCCAATGGCAACGTCGTATTTATTGGTAACGTCGGTCATACCCTTATCGGCAATCGAACCATCCTCTTTGCGCGTAGGCGTAACGCGGCAGTACTCAATCGTCGAGTTTTTAACGTAGCCGGCAAACGCCGCCATATACAGGCCCTCGCCGCCGATGGCCTGCACGCCCGAAGTTGTGTTGTTAACGGCGCGGCCACCACGGACCTCGCAGTTGTAGAGCTTGCAGCCATCGAGCTCGCCGGCAATCAATCCACCCTCAAAGCCTGCGTTGGTAATAACGTTGAGCATGTTGTTGGCGCACGTAACGTGTAGCGTGCTCTCCATGACCATGACGTTTTCGAAACTAGTGTTAACGGCCTTGCCCACGATGATGCCGCCGCGGAAGTCAGCCCAAATGTTGGCATCCTTGACCAGGAAGTTCTTGATGGTGGCGCCGTCGGTCTCGGCAAAAAAGCCCGTGTCGCGCTCGGGGTCCAACATATTGTTGGCGTAGTCCAGACCTTTAACGGTGTGGTTCTGGCCATCGAAAACGCCCTTAAAGGGATGCTCCTTGTTGCCAAAGGAGAGGTGCTTGACCGTGTTCGAGACGATGGTCTTCATGTCCTCACCATCGAGCTCAATATCGTTATCGAGATAGACCTCCCAATTGGACGTGTCGCGCTCGCGCGAAAGCGCCACGCACGTCAAAAACTCAGCCGCGCTTTTGATGTGGAATTTTTGGCCCTCAGGCACATCCTCGGCATGCGCCACCGCCGGCAGCGCCATTACGCAGCAAAGGGCGATTGCCGCCACGGCAATCAGCCTGCTGAGCACACCTCGGTTTCTGTTCTTGATCTTCATGGGCTAGTTCGCCTCCGGCCAGCCCGCGACGTCGAGTACATCGAGGACAGAATCGTTTGTCTGCTGGTTTTTGGCCTGCACGGCCTGAACGTCGATATCGAGCTTGAATGAGCCGCCGCGCGCGGCGTCGTGGAAGTCGCCCACAAAGCGCAGCGAGTCCATAAGGCTCTCGGTCATGGCGCCGGGGTCGAGCATGCCGCCACGACCAGCCAATCCGCGGTAGTAGTACCACCCATCGCCACCATCGATCCACGGGGACCCCTCGCCCGCGTTCACGTTAAAGGCAACGTCGCCCGAGGCATCCGCACTCGAACCGTCGGGCGCCACTGACGTCATGCGCAGACGAGCGCGAACGTACTCAGGCTGCGCGCCGGCGTTCTCCACGCGCACAATGCGGCTGATGTCAGAGCTCCCGGCCTTGGTGTCGGGATAGTCCCCGTGCTCGTTGGCCTCAAACGGAATCTCCTCACCCTGCTCGTTTAGGGTGAATTCGCAGACTCGTACCTTCACGCTGCCAAACGATAGGACGTTGTTCGCCGGAACCATATCAACGGTAAAAGCCAGCGTGCCGCACAGGCACGCCAGGGCCAACAGCGCCATCGCGGCAAGCGCCAAGGTGCGTTTCTGATTGTCGGAAAGATTGTTGAGCATTACGTTCGCCAATCGTCGATCAAGGGGGGGCCGAGATCCCGACCCGAATATAGGGGTTGGGGAGCGGGTCGGGATCTCGGTGGGGTGGGAGTGTGATTACTTCTTGCTTTTAGCCCAAGTCTTGGCCTGCGCAACAGCGTTGGCGGCAGGAGTAGCCTCCTCGCCCTTCTGGTCGGCACCGAAGATGTAGGCGGAAACCGTCATCTTGGGAGTGGTGGCAACCATAGAGCCCTCCAAGGTGCTGGGGAACACAACCTTGCTAAAGAGCTCGCCGGTGTAGACGTCCGTGGCAGCATCCTTAGCCTGCAAAACGGCGGGACCGTCCGTGGCGCCCTTGGCATACATGAACAGACCGCTCAGATACTTGCCATCGGCGGACGTGGTCACCTGACCATCGACCGGCTTCCAGTTGTTGTTGAGAGTAAAGTACGGGGTGTCCGCGGGAGCGGCGGTCTCATTGACCATGGCGTTCTTCACATAGATAAACACGTAGGCGTCATCGGAGTCCTTCTTGATGCCGACGTTGGGGTTCTTATCGGCAGTTGCGCCGGGAACGATCTTGGAGTCGTCGACCCACTTGGTCTCGAACAGGTAGGCCTTGCCAGTGTTCGGATCACCGGGTTTCGGCTTCTCGGGGTCGGTCGGATCCGGTTTGTTATCCGTGGGGCCAAAGCTACCCACCGTAAACACGTTATCAATGTCCTGCGTGGCCGTCAGCCATGCATAGGTGCCCACGCCGGCAGCCAGCACCAGCAGCAGTAAGGCGGCAATGATGCCGTAGCGCTTTTTCTTCTTGTTTTCCATCGTCCTCTTCCTTTCGAAAATCGACTTCCCCGGCAACGGCCCTTGCCGTTGCCGACACCTCTCCCCTGCCGCTATAAACGCCGCTCCCTCGCATGCGCGCGGGCATGCTTGCCCGCAGGCTCGTCGGAAACCACCCGATCGAGCACTATCGACGCCGCGACCAGCAGCGCCAGAACGGCCACCACAACAAGCAAACCGGGCATCGTCGTGCAATATGCGTTAACGAAGCCCAGGTAAGGGACACAAAAAGAAACGACACCGATCACGCGTGAAAAAGGCGTCTGCTCGGCGTCGTGCATGATGGTTCCATCTGCATTTTTGTTTGCGATTCCCTGCGTGCTGATCGTCTGCGCCACAGGGTCGACCTCGTACACCTGGTGCGTCACCACGGCGCCGTCCGATCGGTAAAAGGTTGCATTGTCGCCCACGGCAATATCCGTCGGCTCAACTTGGCGAACAAACACCATGGAGCCGACGGGCAGCTCGGGCTCCATAGAGCCCGAGAGCACTGCAAAAGGCGTGTATCCAAATGCGCGGGGAGCGAAAGAAACAACGGCAAGGGCTATGACAAGCGCGAACGCCATGCTACTAAGAAGCGAAATAAATCGTCTGAATCCGCGCGCTGCCAACGTGATTATTTCATCCCCATCGAGGCCATATTCGATCCCATCAAGGATTAGCCACTTTTCTAAGACGTTTAATAGATGAGTTCGAAAAAGCCAATCTGAAATCTATTTATAACAATCACCGTAGCTACTTCCGCGTTTTTATCAACGTTTTTCCGCCAAATGCTACTATTTTTGCCGTAAGTGGTTATTTGTCCCCACACTTGTCTGCTTTATCCAACAACTGCGACTAACCCATACGCAACTTTTCGATAGAGGGTCTGATATTTTGTACGGCTTAGATATCGTACCCCCCCCCACATTAAATTATGCTGCATTTAGTATCGTTTATTTTCAATCCCCTTATTGATGCCTCTACGGCCACCCCCTGCAGCCCCCAGCCCATACCTTCTGGAAACCGTGTCCATCTGGAAAGCCCGTCCCACGCTCAATACATCCAGCGGATGCATTGAGCGTATCGTCCAGGACGGTCTCGTCATCGGGGTGATGGAAAATGTCGTCCCAAACGCTTGCCACGGTTGCGCCCGCGAGTGTCAAGAAAAAAGCCTCGAGGATTTCGAGGCTTTCACACTTGCATTATGGGACGCTCGGCACCACGAGCAGCGAGCTACTCGCCCAGCACGGCCTTCTTGGCCGCCGCCGCCATATGGTCCAGATCATCCTTGGTGGGGTGATCCTTTGCGGCAACCCAGTTGTCGAGCAGCAACTTAGCGCGGGCGTTGTCGGGATCTTGCTCGAGCATGGCCTCGTAGCGCTGCTTGACCGCGGGGCCCATCTTGCCCTGGCACATCGCCCAGCCCACCAGCTCGGCATCATTGGCCAAATTGGAGGTCACGCGATCGATAATCTGCTGGTAATAGCTCTGATCGGCGCCAAAACCGCAGGTGCCAAACAGGAAGACGCGCTTGCCGTGCAAGGCGGAGAGCAACGCCGCGACCGAAGGCGTGCATGCGCCCTTGTCGCACCAAAAGCCAACGAGCACCGTGTCGGCCGCGCAGGCGCCCTGCGCCTCGAGCGCAACCTGATCTGCATCCGCATCGTCGCTCAACGCCGCGGCATGGACAAACTCAACACCTGCAGCCTGCAGCGTGCGCTTGATCGCACCCGAAACCATCCTGGTATTACCGCTCTTGCTGTTAACCACCAAAGAGCATGTCATAGTCACGTTGCTCGTTTCCCCCAAAACTAAAGCCACTAATGCAATTTATTAGATGAATATCTTAGTACTAACGTGACAGATGTAAACCACCTTCTGCCGATTGGCGACATGGGCGACACCGATGGGGGCAAAACGTCCGCAGCGCAAGCCCCCAAATACTTAAGACGTGGGACGAACAAATCTGATTCATTTGCCCCATATCTTGCTTACTGGGCGAATTGGCTGCGGTAGAGTTCGGCGTAGAAGCCGCCTGCCGGCACCAACTCGTCGTGCGTGCCGCGCTCGATAATCTGGCCGTCGCGCATTACCAGAATGCAGTCGGCGTTGCTGATCGTCGACAGGCGGTGCGCCACCACAAAGCTTGTGCGGCCGGCCATAAGCTCGTCGAATGCCGCCTGCACTTGCAGCTCGGTACGCGTATCGATGCTCGACGTTGCCTCGTCCAGCAGCAGAATCGCCGGATCGGTGAGCATGACGCGCGCGATGCACAGCAGCTGTTTTTGACCCTGGCTAAACGTGCCGCCGCCCTCGCCGATCACCGTATCGTAGCCGCCTGGCAGCTGCACGATAAACTTATGTGCATGAGCGCGCTTGGCGGCCTCGACAATCTGCTCGCGCGTGGCATCGGGGCAACCATAGGCAATGTTCTGGGCCACCGTGCCCTCAAACAGCCAGGTGTCCTGCAACACCATGCCAAAGGCGCGGCGCAGGCTCGCGCGCGTGTAGTCACGCGAGGAGCGACCATCGACCGCGATGCGCCCAGCATCGATATCGTAAAAGCGTAGCAGCAGGTTGATGAGCGTCGTCTTGCCACAGCCCGTGGGACCGACGAGGGCAATGCGCATACCGGGCTTGGCGTCGATGCAGATATCCTGCAACAGTTTGCGGTCGGGCACATAGCTAAAGCCCACATGCTCAAACGAAACCTCGCCCTTCGGGGCGGCGAGTTCAATGGCATCCACAGCGTCGGGCTCCTGTTCGCACGCATCGAGCAACGCGAACATGCGGCGCGCCGAGGCGTACGCGGTCTGGATCTGCGTGATGACGTTCGTGACCTCGTTGAACGGCTTAGTGTACTGGTTGGCGTAGGACAGGAAGATCTGCACGCCGCCCACCGTGAGCGTCGCGGGCACGCCTGCAATCACGCCCGCGCAGCCGATCACGGCGACCACGGCGTAGATGATGTTATTGATAAAGCGCGTTCCGGGGTTGGAAAGCGAACCCATAAACTGCGCGCGCTCGCCCGCCGTATAGAGCTCGGCGTTGAGGACATCGAAGCGCTGTTGAGCGTGCGGGCCGTAGGCGAAGGCGTCCACGAGCTTTTGCTCACCAACATACTCCTCGATATGACCGCCGAGTTGGCCCTGGATGCGCTGTTGAGCAGTGAAGCTCTTATTGGAAAGCTTGGCGATGGCACCGGCCGCAAAGATGGAAAGCGGCGTGACGAGCACCACCACAAGCGTCATGGTCAGGTTGATGGAGAGCATAAATGCGAGCGTGCCAACGATGGTGATAACGCCGGTAAAGAGCTGCGTAAAGCCCTGCAGCAGGCCGTCACCCACCTGATCGACGTCGTTGACCACACGGCTCATGAGGTCGCCGTGGGCATGGCCGTCGATAAAGCTGAGCGGCATGCGGCTGAGCTTGTCGCTTGCCTCCACGCGCATGTCGCGCACCGTCTCGTAGGACAGGCGGTTGACGCAATAGCCTTGCAGCCACTGGAAGGCCGCGGCCCCCACCACGACGAGGGCGAGTTTGGTAACAAGCAGCAGCAAGGCGTCGAAGTCCACCTGACCCGCCGCGACGATGAGGTCGATGCCCTCGCCAATGAGGATGGGCGTGTAGAGCTGCAAGATCACCGAGATGGCGGCGCTCACAAACGACGCCGCAAACGAGACGCGGTGCGGACGGACGTAGCCCAGTAGGCGGCGAGTTACCACGCTCACGGGGTAGCGCTCGGGGTCGCCGGGCTGACGCGGGCCATCACCCAAGTCGCTGAGGCTATCGTTGCCGGACACGTTGGCCGTCATCGTGGCGACCGAACCGGAAGAAGTATACGGATTCATTTAACAGCCCTCCTTTGCGCAAGTGGATGCCGGGGCAGCCAGGGCGGACGCGGGACTTTGGACGGACACGGGCGTCACGCTCCCCTGCTGACCCTCGAGCTCTTCGCGGCGCAGCTGCGACTGGCAAATCTCGCGATAGAGTTGGCAGCTTGCGTACAGCTCGTCGTGCGTACCCAGGCCCGCGACCGAGCCGTGGTCGAGCACGCAGATCATGTCGGCATCGCGCACGGTCGAGACGCGCTGGCTCACGATCACCGTGGTCAGCGGGATCCCGCCCGCGGCGGCACCGCGTACGCTACGCTCACGGATGGCGTGGCGAAGCGCCGCGTCGGTCTTAAAGTCGAGCGCCGAGGCGGAGTCATCCATAATCAGAATCTGCGGCGAGCCCACCAGGGCACGCGCAATGGTCAGGCGCTGGCGCTGACCGCCGCTGAAGTTCTTGCCTTCCGCCTCGACCGGGGCGTCGAGCCCCTGCGGCTTGTTGTGCACGAACTCGCTCGCTTGCGCCATATCGAGCGCCGCCCAGAGCTCCTCGTCGGTCGCCGACTCGTCACGCCAGGTCAGGTTGCTGCGGATGGTGCCGCTCACGAGCGACGCGCGCTGTGGAACAGTCGCGACCACATGGCGCAGCTGATCGAGCGGCCAAGCGCGCACGTCGGCACTCATTACGCTCACGCTGCCGGCGCCCGTGTCGTACAGGCGCGGGATGAGCGAGATAAGCGTCGACTTACCGCTGCCCGTGCCGCCGATAATGCCGAGCGTTTTGCCCAGCGGCAGCTCCAGGGTCACGTCATTGATGGCGTTGGCGGCGCCCGCGCCAAAGGAGAAGCTCGCATGGCTCAAGCTCAGCGCGGGGACTGGAGCAGCGTTTCCCATCGTGCTCGGCTCGGGCAGCGCAACCGGTTGGTTGCCCTCGTCGGTAATACTCGGCTCGCAATTGAGCACCTCGTTGAGACGCGACGCACTGGCGCTCGCCTTGGTAAAGACCACGACCAGGTTGGCGACATACACGATGGAGGTCAGGGTCTGCGTCATGTAGTTGACGAACGCCATGACCTGGCCCTGCGTGAGCTCGCCCACGTTGACCTGGACGCCGCCCACCCACAGGATGGCGCACACGCCCAAGTTCATCACCAAAAACGTGACGGGGTTGAGAATCGACGAGAGCTTGCCCACCGCGATTGCGACACGCGCCTGGTCATCGGCCGCTTGGGCAAAACGCCCACGTTCGTGACCCTCACGCACAAAGGCGCGAACAACGCGGGCGCCCGAAAGCCCCTCGCGGCAGATAAGCGCGATGCGGTCGAGCTTTGCCTGCAGCTGCCTGTAATACGGGATACAGCGCGCCATGACAAACCAAAACACCAGGCCGATAGCGGGCGTGCAGATCAAGAAGATCATGCCGAGCTTAAGGTCGATGGCAAGGGCCGCGCACATAGAGCCCACCGCCAAGAAGGGCCAGCGGATGAGCATGCGTACGCCCAGCGCCACAGCGAGCTGCACCTGGTTGACGTCGTTGGTGATGCGGGTGATAAGCGACGGCGTGCCAAAGCGGTCGAGTTCGGCATAGCTCAACTTGTTGATGTGCTGGTAGAGCGCACCGCGGATATCGGTGCCCATGCCCTGCGAGGTGAGCGCCGCCATCTTTTGGCAGACGAGCGTAAACGAGATGCCGATCACAGCCATGGCGCCAAGTACCATGCCGTAGTGGATAACGGCGTTGACATCGTGTGCGCCAATACCCTTATCGATCATCTGGGCAATCACCAGCGGCGTCAGCAGGTCAAAGATCACTTCGATCAGCTTACACGCAGGGCCAATCACCATATACCGGCGAAACTTACCACCAAAACGCCTGAGCAGCTCAATCATGTATAGGCGCTCCCTATCATCATTCACACTCAATCCGAATCATGATAGTACGGTGAGCCCAAAAGAAGCGTAAACAACTCGTCATTTCTAATGGGATTCGGTTTCCAAAGAAGCGGAGAGGCGCGCACCCAGCCAGTGTCGGGTCGACCACTTGGTATACTTGCATTAGTGCTACCAAGTTAGTCGCCGACCCTTGAAATGAGGTACCGAGATGAACGACATTCTCGCAAGAAGAGCAAGACGAGCAACTGTGGGCATCGCCCTTTCCGCGGCACTTGTCGCGGGAATCGCCCCCGTAACGGCGATCGCGGCAGAAACCAGCGCCCCCACCGGTGCAGTTGCCTTGCAAACGGAAGATGCGGCCGCCGCAAAAGAAAAAGCGTATGCAGCCATGCAGGAAGCGCTCAAAACCCTCGAGGCCGCAAAAGTTGCCGCAAGTCCCGAGAAACTTGCGGCAATCGATGATGACATTGCCGCTTTTCAAGAGATCTACGACATGGTGGCGGCGGAAGCCGCCAAACGGAGGGAACGCCTTCCCGCCATGCAAGCGAACGTCGATGCAGCCCAAGCCAAATACGATGAGGCCCACAGCCGGACAAGCGGCCTTCAGGCAGAATTAGATAAGGCACTTGAAGCACTCGGCGACAAGGAGCCCAGCACAGCTACTAAAGAGCATATTAAGCAGTTGCGACGTGAGATCATGTCGGCAGAAAGGCGAGAGAAATCTTGTGAAGATGATCTTCACTCCTACCGACGCCGGCTCGAAAGCCAGGAAAGACAGGTTCAGGATTCCGAAAGTGAGGCGCAGGAAGCTAAAGCCCACATCGATGAGGACATAGCCAAGCGAGATGCGCTCCTTAGCGATTTGGAAAAGGCGCAAGCGGCCTATGACGACGCCTGCAAGGCATACGAAGAGGCAAAGGCCGCGGCAGACAAGGCCACCTCGCCCGAGATAACGAAACCGACCGAGACAGTGCCTCCCTCCGGCTCAACGCAACCCGCCGAGGCGACACCGCCCGTTGCCTCACCTGCAACCGGCAAAGACGCCCCATCGAGCTCCACCAAGCAGGCGAACTCGAGCAGCGGCAAGCCCGGCAAGCTCGCAAACACAGGCGACACAGCGCCGAGCGCAATCGCACTCGCAGCAGTCGCCGCCACAGGCCTCGGAATAACCGCCACAGCCACACGCCGCATCAAGAACTCGAAATAGCTGCCAGCGGTTATTGTCTTCGCTAATCCACGAGCCCAAAAACAAAAAGGGCCCGTTTCCCCAACCCAGGGAAACGGGCCTCTTTAACTGCAAAAAATCAAGCAACAGCACCGCCGCCTCTTGAACCACATAGCCATCAATGCCCAGACAACACCAGCAAGCCGCATTCCGCAAGGGATAGATTTAATTAGATAAACGCGCCTTTACGGGTGATTTTTGGACGACGGGGCCCGGCCGGCGACGAGGTATTTGGTAGTCGAGCGATCCCGCAGGCGCAGCCGAGGACCAGCGAGACACCAAATACCTCGTCGCCGGCCGGGCCATGTCGCGGCACCAAAAAGCGCCCGCGCACTCGATGGATTCGGATGCCCGACAGAGGCTCCTTATGGCTGCTTCCTTCCGGACCTGACCAGATTCGGAACATGTCGTCATCCGAACCCATCGAACGCGCTAGGCGCTCGGTATATCTTACCTGCTCCCGCCCGCCAGAGCAAGCTAGCTAATTTGGGACGGAGCTTTTTTGACTACTTTTGCAGCCCGATTGCCAGAGCAGCCAATGAGTAGTCAAAATAGTCCCATCCCAAAATGACCGGCTTGGTGCCGCACCACAGAAAGGGCCCATCTACTACGTTTAGGCCACAGGGGTCAACCATAGCCGACTTTTTCGAAAATCGGCAAGCTTTCTACCTGCGGTTTTGTTTTTGCAAATTCCGGAATGGTCGAGGGTGGCCGGTTTAACGTAGTAGATGGTCGCATTTCGTGGCAAACGGTCCGACCCAAGACCCAAGGCAGCCAACCTCGAATGGACATTCTCGAAGTTGCGGTGGAATACGGACTGAATTGGCACCTTAAAGGCAAAAACACTCCGTATTTCACCGCAACTTATAGGGAGATAGGCCTTAGAGGCGAGCGAGGTCGTAGGCTTGGGCGGCTGACTCACCGGCGAAGATGAGGTTGGTTGTGGCTTCCTGAGGATTGAGCGCCTGGTCGAGAGGCATGGGCTTGCGGCAGATCGGCAGTACCAAGTCGATACCTTGCTCATATACCGCGTTCAGGTTGTCAGCACGGCCGCCCACGACGGCGACCACCGGCTTGCCATATCGCCTGGCGCGGCGAGCCACACCCACCGGCGCCTTACCGGCGGCGGATTGTTCATCCATATTGCCCTCACCCGTTATGACCAGGTCGACATCGCACACGCGCTCGTCAAACCCCACGAGATCGAGCACCGTCTCCACACCCGAGCGTAGCTCCGCACCGAGTGCCAGCAACGCCGCGCCCAAGCCACCGGCAGCGCCCGCGCCGGGCACACCGAGCACCGAGCCAAATGTCCGCGCGCCCTCGGGTGTGCGCAACAACCCCCGGGCTCGAGCTCTGGCAATCGCAGCGTCGAGCAAGCGACCGTAGCCGACCATCCAGCTGTCGTACCTGCTCAGCGCCTCGGCATCATCCGTCGGCAGGCCCTTCTGTCCGCCGAACACCGCAAGCGCGCCGCGACGCCCCACGAGCGGATTCTCGACATCGTAAAGCACGACGATACGAGCGCCGTTCAGTGCCCGAAGCGCTGGCGCCAAATCGATACTCGCCACCTGCTCAAGCCCCGCGAGACCGGGGGCGATATTGCAGCCACACTCATCGACAAGGTGGGCGCCCAGCACCTGCAGCATACCGGCGCCGCCATCGTTGGTGGCGCTGCCGCCCAAACCAATATAGATAGTCTTTGCGCCCATGCGAACCGCGCGAAGCATGAGCTCGCCCACGCCATAGGTTGTAGCAGACAGCGCCGACGACTCCGTGCAAGGCGAATACCCAATGCCGGCCGCCCCGGCCATCTCGATGACCGAGGACTCGCGCTCGACATCAACCAGCATCCGGGCAGACACGCGGTCGCCCAAGGGACCTGCCACCTCGCAGGTCACAATCTCACCGCCGCACGCAGCAACGGCATCGAGCGTCCCCTCGCCACCATCTGCCAGCGGCAACGCGGCCACCTGGGCATCGGGCCACACACGGCGCACGCCTTCGGCAACGGCCGCCTCTGCCTGCGCGCTCGAAACGCTGCCCTTAAAGGAGTCGATCGCCAGCAGCACACGGCGGGGCCGGCGGCACGCAGGACCAAAGTCAACCTCCGTGCCAGCATCCTCACCGGCACCTGCAAGCGCTGCGGCGTGAGCGGCGTGCGCTTCAAGATCGGCCCCACAACCGCAATCAGCGCCGCCCGCACCGCGCAGACCGCCAAAATAGCTACTCAGCAGCTCGCGGCATTCATCCGCCAGGACCCCAGCCGTCACGTTAAACCGATGATTCAGGCGCGAGTCGGCATTCAAATCGTATAGGGATCCCAACGCGCCCGCCTTGGCGTCGCTCGCGCCATACACGCAGCGCCCCACGCGCGCGTTAACCATAAGGCCCGCGCACATGCAGCAGGGCTCAAGCGTCACATAGACCGTGCAATCGGAAAGGCGCCAGCGTCCAAGCGCTTGGGCTGCAGCGCACACGGCCGCAAACTCGGCATGAGCCGAAGGATCCTGGTCGAGCTCGCGACGATTATGCGCCCGCGCGACAATCTCGCCCGCGCGCACCACTACGGCTCCGATGGGCACCTCGCCCACCGCCGCGGCGGCGCACGCCTCGGCCAGCGCCTCGCGCATGAACTTCTCGTCGATTTCGGTGATCGTCATCGTTCGCCTTCCCTGTTGCAAATTCAAAACGATGCTATCATTACGACTCACGGAGAGATGGCAGAGCGGTTGAATGCGGCGGTCTTGAAAACCGTTGAGCGCGAGAGCGTTCCGGGGGTTCGAATCCCCCTCTCTCCGCCACTTCTAGTGATGCACCGGTGTCATGGTCCGCTCAAACAGCGCATCGACCACGTCGGCTATCTCAGGTCGACGCTCAAGATCGTGGCCCGATTCCCACCATATCGTGAAAAGTCGAATAATACCGCCGGCGACAAACTCAGACGTCGTCTCAAGTGACACGGGGGGCAGGGCATCCTCGGCAAGCACGTTCATCACACGCTCGCGGATGGAGCGGGCAATGCGGTCGCAAATAACGTTGGTCAACATGCCCGACATGCTGCTTGCCAAAATGTTATCCATGAGCTGCTCGTGCGTCAGAATCAAATCCATGGCATCGTCCAAAATCGCGTGCCGAAGCGCGCGCACGTCCTCGGCAGATACCGCGCCGGCCTCATCGGGCTGTTTTTGCGGCAAGCCCAACATGAGCTCATCGATATAAAAGGCAAAGTAATCGTTCTTGTCGCGAAAGTGCTTGTAGAACGTCGTGCGGCGAATCATGGCGCGGTCGCACAGCATGGCAACCGTCAGGTCCTCAAAACGATGCTCCTCGAGAAGCTCGGTAAAGGCATCGAACAGGGCGCGGTAGGTTTTCTTGATGCGAAGGTCCACTGGTATCGCCATCCTCAGGGCAAAGACAACACTCGTCAATCTGTCGCATATCTTACACCTGTACCTCGCGCGCTTTGCCCCGGTGCCGACCCCGCCGAAAACATAACGCTTGCCGGAAAGTTCGGCACGGCAAAACGTTGCGGGTATACTAGTAGCGTTATACCAACGGCAGCTGGCGCATGCCGCCGCGGCCATTCGAAACGGAGACATCATGATTACCGTCATCATCGGCATCGTTGTTGTCATTGTGATTGTCTGCGCCATCGCCGGCATCTACAACAACATGGTCACCAAGCGTAACCGCATCGATAACGCCTGGCAGAACATCGATACGCAGCTTCAGCGCCGCAACGACCTGATCCCCAACCTGGTCGAGACCGTCAAGGGCTACGCCAAGCACGAGCAGGAGACGCTCTCCGCCGTGATCAGTGCGCGTAACACCGCCGTCAAGGCCACCACGCCCGAGGCCAAGATGGAAGCCGACAACGTGCTGACCGGTGCGCTGCGTCAGCTCTTCGCCGTAGCCGAGGCCTATCCCGATCTTAAGGCAAACACCAACTTTACGCAGCTGCAGGCATCGCTCGAGGATACCGAGAACAAGATTAGCTACGCACGCCAGAGCTACAACGATTGCGTGCTCAGCTACAACAACGCCATTCAGACGTTCCCGGCTGTCATCTTTGCCGGCATCTTCCAGTTTAAGGAGCGCCAGGGCTTCGAGGCCACCGAAGCAGCCCGCCAGGCCCCGACCGTCAAGTTCTAGTAGTTTGACAGCGCATCCTTAATCGGCCAAATGCATAAACCGCCCCGTCGAATGCATACTTCGACGGGGCGGTTTCCTTTTTCGCAAAGGTTCCCCTCTAAGCGCCGTGCATTTTTAGGAGTATTCAACATAACCAAGAGCTTCGGGCGCCACGATAAGTGCCAAAGACCGCGAATATCCCTGTAAATCAAACGCTATAAGCCCATAACCCCGCCCATCATCCGTAGAAAACATCGAGAACTCCCGATTTTTTGCCCGAGGTCGGTATGCAGGGGCCTTCGATTGCAGAATACTCGCAAAAATGCACGTCGCCACCACCCCCACATGGCGCGAACCAAAACAAAAGCGCGGCCTAAAAGGCCGCGCACCATCTTTAATTCAGATCTATATTGCCCGCAACGGCAGCGCCGAGGTAACGCAGGCCCGAGGGCGACCTT
>CABUQY010000029.1 GCA_902493915.1 uncultured Collinsella sp. | reverse complement strand
GCGGTTAATCGTTGAAGCGGGATTGGCGGCCGAAGGAAAGGGCGGTGTCGCCGAATTTGTCTCGGACGGCGTCGATGGCGACGGAGAGGTCGCGGCGGTCGCTGGATTGGGCTCCGCGGTCATCGATCTCGCAGAACAGGTCAGTCTGGATGCCGCCTTGGTGGTCGAAGTCGCTCATGCCGATGCCCGCTAAGCGAACATGCATGCCATCCTGCCAGATGTTGTCGAGCAGTTCGAGTGCAACCGCCACGAAGATGTTCTCATCGTCGGTCGGATGAGGCAGCCGGCGCTGTGCCGTACGCCCGCTGCCATACGAATACTTAAGCTTGAGCGTTACCGTGGCACCCGTCAGCCCCTGACGGCGCAGGCGGCGTCCCACTGACTCTCCCAACAGCGCAATCGCCGCCTCAATATCCCCACGCTCAGTTAAATCTTTAGCAAAGGTGCGTTCATTGCTGACCGACTTGACCTCGCGCTCTTCATCGAGGCTCGTGACTTCGGAGATTTCGAGTCCCAGCGCACGCTGGCGCATGCGTTCGCCGTTCACGCCAAAAATGGCAGCCAGCGTGGACTCCGGCGCACGCGAAAGCTCGCCGAGGGTGTAGATGCGCATGCGGCGCAGTCGCTCCTCGGCCGAGCGCCCGATGCCGCTCATGGCAGATACCGGCAACGCGGCCAAAAAGCGCTGCTCGGTTCCGGGGCGCACGATGGTCAGCCCAAACGGCTTATCCCGCTCGCTTGCGATCTTTGCGACCGTCTTGTTGCAGCCCACGCCAATGGAACAGGTCACTCCCAGCCCTGCCACGCGGTCGCTTATACGCCGCGCAACCAGCAACGGGTCTTCGGGCGCAAAGCGGCCCGGTGTGATATCGATAAAGGCTTCGTCGATGGATACGCGCTCCACGCGCGGCGTCTCCTCGGCAAGAATCGCCATGACCTGCGCGCTCACCTCACGATAGCGATCAAAATGCCCATGCGTCCAAATGGCCTGCGGGCACAGGCGCCTTGCCTCGGCCGAGGGCATGGCAGAGTGCACGCCAAAGCGACGTGCCTCATACGAACACGTGGACACGACGCCACGCGAATCGGCGTCTCCGCCCACGATGAGCGGCTTTCCTCGCCATTCGGGATGATCGAGCATTTCCACGCTCGCAAAAAACGCATCGAGGTCCATGAGTCCCACCGCCGGACCCGTCCAGGGAGGCGGCGTGACGCCCATGGCATCCTCATAACCGTATGTATGTTCGCGTCTTTCCATGTCATGAGTATACCGCGCAGCTCATGTGGGGTGCGTGTATGTGCTTGCAAATCCCGAATTCTTGTCTAAGATATGGATTTGCCCTCGACTACACCGAAGAAGTTGGTCTCACGGACTTCACCTGCCCGCGTCGATGGCGTATTATGTTCAACTGTTTGTTTGTAGTTGCAGCCTAAAGCTGCTTGGTTGGAGGAGTTTCCTTTGGCAGTCAAGATTCGCCTTGCTCGTCACGGCGCTAAGAAGCGTCCGTACTACCGTGTCGTCGTCGCCGATTCCCGCGCCCCGCGTGACGGTCGTATCATCGAGGAGGTTGGCCGCTACAACCCGATGACCGCCCCCAAGACCATCAACCTCGACCTCGAGAAGATCGCCGACTGGCAGTTCAAGGGCGCTCAGCTCACCGACGCCGTCGCCGCTCTGGTCAAGGCCGCCAACGAGGGCGAGAAGACCGAGACCGTCGTCAAGAAGTCCAAGAAGCAGCTCGCCAAAGAGGCCGAGGCCGCTAAGGCTGCCGCTGAGGCCGCTGAGGGCGCCGAGGAGTAAATCGTGCCTGAGGTTGACGCTGCACAGCTCGAGGGTGAGGCAATGCTCTCAGATCGCATCGCCGATCTCGTCGAATATCTCGTTGTTCAGATCGTCGACGACCCGGATTCCGTGAGCCTTGAGGTCATCGATGGTGACGACGCCTCTACGATTGAGGTTTCGGTCGCCGAGGATGACGTCGCTAAGGTCATCGGCCGTCGTGGCCGTACCATCAAGGCCATTCGCACGCTCGCCCGTGCACTGGCCGCTCGCCTCGACACTGCTGTCGAGGTAGAGGTTCTGGGCTAGGACCTTGAGGTCCCAGTACAAAAACATCGCCCGTGTGGTCAAGCCGCACGGAAGGAAGGGGGAGGTCCTCGCGCAGCCGCTGCGGGGGCTTCCTTCTGTATTAGAGCCGGGTATGCGCGTCGCCCTGACGCCGCCGGCGCTCAAGCGCGACCGCTTTTGCACGGTCGTGTCCGTCACCGATACGGGCGATGGCGATCTGGTCTCGTTTGAGGGCATTGACGACTTGACGGCCGCCGAGGGCATCACGGGATGCTACGTGCTGGCAAATCGTGACGATTTTGAGCTCGATTCGCTCGACGCTGCCTATACCGACCTGATGGGTCGCGAGGTGGTCGACGAGCGCTTCGGTTTGCTCGGCACGATCGTAGAGATCATGTCGACGCCCGCTAACGATGTTTGGGTTGTTGAGGGCGATCGGTACGGCGAGGTACTGATTCCCGTGATCGAGCAGGTCGTGCTCGATCTTCCCGACACAGGAACAATTTCCGTCCACGTTATGGACGGTCTGATCGATATGGACAAGTAGGGAGGACAACATGCTGATCGAGACCCTTTCGGTCTTTCCCGAGATGTTTGAGCCCGTCATGTCCACATCGATCTTGGGCCGCGCCCGCAAGGCCGGCCTTTTTGATTTTAAGGCGTATAACCTGCGCGACTGGACGCACGACCGCCATCGTACCGTCGATGACGAGCCTTACGGCGGCGGGCAGGGCATGCTCATGAAGGTCGAGCCTATTGCCGAGGCCATCGAGGCCATCAGCTCCGAGGGTCCCAAGCCCACCGTAGTGTTCTTCACCCCCTGTGGCGAGCCCTTTACGCAACATGTGGCCGAGCGCCTGCTCAAAAGTGAGCGCCTGCTGTTTGTGTGCAGCCGCTACGAGGGCGTCGACGAGCGTGCGTATGCGTATGCCGATGAGCGTCTGTCGATCGGCGACTACGTGCTTACGGGTGGCGAACTTCCCGCTATGGTCGTTGCCGATGCCGTCGTACGCCTGATTCCCGGCGCCCTGGGCGACGAGATGAGCAATGTGGACGAGTCGTTCTCGACCGCCGAGGACGGAGGCCTGCTCGAGTACGCGCAGTACACCCGTCCCGCCGAGTTCAACGGCGAGGGCGTGCCGCCGGTGCTCGTGAGTGGCGATCACGCCAAGGTCGATGCCTGGCGTCGCAAGAACGCCATCGAGCGCACCTGCCGCTGGCGTCCCGATCTGATCGAGACGGCGCGCCTTACGCCCCAAGAGCGTGCGTACGCGCAGGAGATTTTGGACGCTTCGTATTCGCAGAGCGAGGAGTGAGAATGGTTCCATCGCAGCATTCCGCGTTGAGGGGCGCTTTTGAGTGGATTGCGGTCATCGCGATCGCATTGGTCGCCACCTTCTTGATTCGCTCGTTTGTGGTCGAGCCCTTTGTGGTGCCCACCGGCTCCATGGAGTCCACGATCGAGATTGGCGACCAGATCCTGGCACAAAAGGTGAGCCTCGAGCTCGGTCAGCCCGTCAAGCAGGGCGATATCGTGGTGTTTCACAACCCCGATGGCACCTCCGAGCATGATGTTCTTGTCAAGCGTGTTATTGCCACGGCCGGCCAGACGGTCGACCTGCAGGATGGCAAGGTGGTCGTTGACGGCCAAGCGCTCGACGAGGACTATACGATGGGCATGAGCTGGCCGCTTTCGGTCCAAGCGCCCGGCGCTCAGGTAAGCTATCCCTACACGGTTCCCGACGGGTGCGTGTGGGTGATGGGCGACAACCGCGAAAACTCTGCCGACTCACGCTACTTTGGTCCCGTCGATCGCTCTGATTTGATCGCTGTGGCGCTTGTGCGCTACTGGCCGCTCAACCGCATCGGCGCTATCGACTAAAAACCGCTATAGTACAGTACCTAACCGTGTAATCGTTTCGACGAGGGGATATTAGAGGCATGAACGCTTCATCGCTTTCCTTCCAAGACATCATCCTGCGCCTCCAGCAGTACTGGGGCGAGCAGGGCTGCGTCATTATGCAGCCCTATGACTCCGAGGTCGGTGCCGGTACCTTCCATACCGCGACCACGCTGCGCTCGCTCGGTCCCGCCGAGTGGCGCACCTGCTATGCGCAGCCCTGCCGCCGTCCCGCCGACGGCCGCTACGGTGAGAACCCCAACCGCATGCAGCACTACTATCAGTTCCAGGTGCTCATCAAGCCTTCTCCGGTTAACGCCCAGGAGCTCTACCTGGGGTCTCTTGCCGCTATCGGTCTGGACCCCAACGACCATGACGTCCGCTTTGTCGAGGACGACTGGGAGAGCCCGACGCTCGGCGCCTGGGGCCTTGGCTGGGAGGTCTGGCTCAATGGCATGGAGGTCACGCAGTTTACGTACTTCCAGCAGGTAGGCGGCATCGAGGTCGACCCCGTACCCGTCGAGATCACCTATGGCCTAGAGCGCATTGCCATGTATGCGCAGGGCGTTAACTCGGTCTACGACTTGGTGTGGAGCTACCTGCCCGACGGCACGCCCATGACCTATGGCGACGTGTTCCTTGAGAACGAGCGCGAGTTCAGTGCCTATAACTTTGAGGTCGCAAACGTCGAGATGATGCGTCAGAAGTTTGACGACTACGAGGCCGAGTGCCATTCCTGCCTGGAGCGCAAGCTGTCGCTGCCGGCATATGACTGCGTCATGAAGTGCAGCCACGCTTTCAACCTGCTCGATGCCCGCGGCGCTCTGTCCGCGGTCGAGCGTGCCAACTACATCCTGCGCGTCCGCGCCGTCGCCAAGGCGTGCTGCGAGGCCTATATGGCCGAGGTCGCCGGAGTCAACGAGAATGCCGACCAGGAAGGCGAGGTGGCGTAAGCCATGGCAGACGCTAAGGATTTCCTGTTTGAGATCGGTACGGAAGAAATGCCCTCCGCACCGCTGAACAATGCCGTCAAGCAGCTTGGCACCATGATCGCCAAGGGTCTCGACGAGGCCGGTCTGGCCCACGGCGAGGTCCGCGTGATCTCGAGCCCGCGCCGCCTGGCTGCGCTCGTTGCCGACGTCGCCACCGCGACCGATGAGGTTCACGAGGTCAAGCGTGGCCCTGCGGCCAACATCGCCTTCGACGCCGACGGTAACGCAACCAAGGCCGCCCAGGGCTTCGCCCGCAAGTGCGGTGTGGCTGCCGAGGATCTGGTCCGTCGCGAGGACACCGACGGCCGTGAGTACGTCTTTGCCGAGAAGAACATCCCTTCCGCCCCGGCCACCCCGATCCTGACGGCCCTGTGCGAGAAGACTATCGCTGGCCTGCAGTGGCCCAACTACCGCTCTCAGCGCTGGGGTCACGAGCATGCGACCTTTGTTCGTCCGGTCCGCTGGATTTGCTGCCTTCTGGGCGAGGACGTTGTGCCCGTGTCGTTTGCCGACGTGACGAGTGGCAATACCACGCGTGGTCATCGCGTGCTTGGCCCCGGTGACCATGTGGTCGCCAGCCCCGCCGTCTACGAGCAGGTGCTCGAGGACGCCGGCGTGCTTTCTGCCGAGCGTCGTCGCGAGGCCATCCTTGCCGGTATCGCCGAGGTCGAGGCTGCCCGTCCCGGCTGCCATGTCGATACGCCCAAGAAGGTCTTTGAGGAGGTCATCAACCTCTGCGAGTGGCCGACGGTGCTCGTTGGTACCTTCGATGAGGAGTTCCTCAAGGTCCCGCACGAGATCATCTGCGAGTCCATGCTCACCAACCAGCGCTACTTCCCGATCTATGACGGCGAGGGCAAGCTCACGCGTGAGTTCGTGGTCGTCTCCAACAGCAAGCCCGAGAATGCCGAGCGCGTGATCGACGGCAACGAGCGCGTCGTGCGCGCCCGTCTGGACGACGCCAAGTTCTTCTACGAGGAGGACCTGAAGATTTCCCTTGACGAGTTCCGTGAGCGTCTGGCCAAGGTTGCCTTCCAGGAGAAGCTCGGTAGCGTGCTCGCCAAGTCCGAGCGCATCGAGCAGCTCGCGCTCGCTATTGCCCGCGAGGCTCATCTGGGCGCCCACCTTGCCGCCGATGCCGGCCGTGCCGCGCACCTGTGCAAGGCCGACCTGGTGTCCAACGCCGTTGTCGAGTTCACGAGCCAGCAGGGCGTGATGGGCGGTTATTACGCGACCGCGATGGGGGAGAACGACGAGGTCGCCCACGCCATTCGCGATCACTATCGTCCCCGCTTTGCCGGTGACGAGCTGCCCGAGGGCACCGCTGGCTGCATCGTGGCCTGCGCCGACAAGCTCGATACCATCGCCGGTATCTTTGCCATCGGCGAGCCCCCGACCGGCTCTTCGGACCCCTATGCGCTGCGTCGTGCCGCTATCGGCATCATCAACATCCTGCGCGACCGCCTGCCGATCGACCCCACGTCGCTTATCGACTTTGCGCTCGAGCTCTATAGTGAGCAGGGCATTGAGTTTGACGCCGCCGAAGTCGCCCAGCAGGTTCGCGACTTCTTCCATGGCCGCCTGGTGAGCATGGCCCGCGACGAGAAGATCCCGGCCGACACCGTTGCTGCCGTCTCCGCGGTGCACATCATCGCCCCGTCCGTCTTCTTCGCCCGCTGCGCCGCCCTCGACGAGGCCCGCAAGAACGATGCCGAGACCTTTGACAACCTGGCTACGGCCTATGCCCGTGCCGCGCATATCTCCAAGTCCGAGCTGGGCGCGGAGTACGACCGCAGCCTGATGGGCGAGGCCGAGCTCGCGCTTGCCGATGCTTCCGAGGCTGCTCAGACTGCTGTCGATGCTGCCCTTGCTGCCGAGGACTATCCGGCCGCATTTGCCGCCCTCGCCGCCCTGCGCGCGCCCATCGACCGTTTCTTCGATGAGGTTATGGTCATGGACAAGGACGAACAGCTCCGCGATAATCGCCTTAAGCTGCTCAACCGCTTCGAGGCCGTTTTCTCCGGCATCGCCAACATCGGTGAGCTTGCCCGCAAAAAGTAAGCTAGCCTGCGCATAAGCGCAAAAGGAGCCCCGCATAGATTGCCCGGTCACCGCTCGTCCCACCGTTATCGTTATCTCCGACTCGCTCGGCGATACCGCTTGTGAGGTGGTGCTTGCGGCGTCCGGGCAATTTGATGAAGGGGCTTTTCGTTTGTTGCGCCTGCCCAAGGTGACCTCGGTGGAGCAGGTGGAGTCGTTTGTGGGCCCGCGCGTCGATGCCGACCATCGCGATATTGCCGTGTTTCACACCATTGTCGATCCGGCGCTTCGCGCCCGCGTGCTCGATTACCTGGGCATGCTGCATATCCGTTCGGTCGACCTGATCGGTCCGACGCTCGCCGTGCTATCGTCGCTCATCGGTGTGCCGCCCAAAGGCGTCGCGGGCGTGATTCACAGGACCGATGACCGCTATTTCCATCGTATCGAGGCCATGGAATATTTCGTTGAGCACGATGACGGGCGCGGTTGCGACGATTTGTCGGGTGCCGATATCGTGCTGCTGGGCGTATCGCGCACGTCCAAGACGCCGCTGTCGATGTATCTGGCTTATCAGGGCTACAAGGTTGCCAATGTTCCGTTGGCCCATGGCATGGAGCCGCCGAAGTCGATTTACGAGGTTGACCCGATGCGCCTGTTCGGCCTGATTTCGACCGTCGATGTGATTTCTGAAATTCGCGATAGCCGCTTGGGCGATGACTACGCTCGTGCCGTTGCCGGCTCCTATGCCGAGCCCGAGAGCGTGCACAGCGAGCTCGAGGAAGCCCGTGCGCTCATGAAGCGCCTAGGCTGCTTTGTGGTACGTACCGACGGCAAGGGCATCGAGGAGAGCGCCTCCGAGATCATCAGCCACTTGGAGGAAATCCAAGAAGCCCGCGCCCGCCGCGCCGCCCGTCGAGCCCAACAAAGCTAGCTTATTGGGGTAGCTAAAAAGCCCCGTCTAAAAAGACTAACTAAAAATAATGCACGATAATGGTAAAGCGATTTAGCAAATTACTTGCATTTGACCTGCAAGTTTATTGAAGTGGTCTCTTCATAAGGTAACCACCTTTACCTACCGTTTACCGCCAGTTTTAGCACGTTTACCAAACCGCGCATCCTCTGCTCAAGCCTGCCCAAAACGCGCCGTATAGTTCCCTCACGGCCCGCATCCGGTGGGTCGATTCGTTACCACGGTCGTGCGCGTTAGTGCATGGAAGGGGAAGTATCGTGAGCGATTGCAAGAGGGTTTACCGTTTTGGAACCGACGCCCAGGGCACCTGTGTCACCGAGGGCGACAAGTCCATGAACTTCGTGCTTGGCGGCAAAGGCGCTAACCTTGCCGAGATGAGCCGTATCGGCCTGCCGGTTCCCGGTGGCTTTACCATTACCTGCCAGACTTGCGTCGAGTACTCCGGTGCCGGCAACGTGTGGCCCGAGGGCGCACTCGATGAGATCGTTGCCGCCGAGGCGGACCTCGAGGCCCGCTGCGGCAAGAAGCTCGGCGACGCCTCCGATCCGCTGCTCGTGTCGGTTCGTTCGGGCGCTCCGTTCTCCATGCCCGGTATGATGGACACGGTCCTCAACTTGGGCCTCAATGACGATTCCGTCCAGGGCCTCATCGCGCGGACGCAGAACCCGCGTTTTGCCTGGGATAGCTATCGTCGCTTTATCCAGATGTTCTCCAACGTCGTCATGGGTGTCGATGCCGACCTGTTCGAGAACGCCCTGACCCAGGCCCGCCTGGTCGCCGGCGTTCGCGTCGATTCCGAGCTTTCGGCCGAGGACCTGCAGGAACTCGTCGAGACCTTTAAGGGCATCTTCTCCGAGAACGTCGATGCCGCCCTGTATCCCGAGCTCGAGGTCGCCGATGGCAAGCCCGTCTTCCCACACGATCCGGAGCTCCAGCTGCGCCTTGCCATCCAGGCCGTCTTTGGCAGCTGGATGAACGAGCGCGCCTGCATCTATCGCAAGCAGCACGGCATCTCCGACGAGCTCGGCACCGCCGTCAACGTGCAGGCCATGGCCTTTGGCAACAAGGGCGAGACCTCTGCGACAGGCGTCGCCTTTACGCGTAATCCGGCCGACGGCACCAAGGAGTTCTACGGTGACTTTTTGGTTAATGCCCAGGGCGAGGACGTCGTCGCCGGTATCCGCAACACCGAGCCCATCGCCGACCTCAAGACCACCCCGGGCCTCGAGTCCGCAGGTGAGGAGCTCGAGCGCGTGTTCCTGACGCTCGAGGATCATTACCGCGATATGTGCGATATCGAGTTTACCATCGAGCAGGGCAAGCTCTGGATGCTCCAGACCCGCGTGGGCAAGCGCACCGCCACCGCCGCCCTGCGCATCGCCATCGAAATGGTCGAGGAAGGCCTGATCACCCGCGAAGAGGCCGTGAGCCGCATCGATCCCGCGCAACTCGACCAGCTCCTTCACCCGCAGTTCGACGCCTCCAAGAAGTACGAGGCTCTCGCCAGCGGTCTTAATGCCAGCCCCGGTGCCGCCGTGGGCGAGGTCGTGTTCTCGAGCGACGACGCTGTCGCGCGTTCCGCCGAGGGTCACAAGGTCATTCTGGTTCGTTGGGAGACCAACCCCGACGACCTGAAGGGCATGGTCGCCGCCGAGGGCATCCTGACCAGCCACGGTGGCAAGACGAGCCATGCCGCCGTTATCGCCCGCGGCATGGGTACGCCCTGTGTCTGCGGCGTTGAGCGCTTCCACATCGACGCCGCCGAGAAGGTCGTGCGTATCGAGGGCATCGACCGCGTGCTGCGCGAGGGCGATGTCATTTCCATCGACGGTACCCAGGGTATCGTCGTCGACGGCGCCGTTGATCTGGTCTCGGCCGAGCTCACCGGCGATCTGGACACTATCCTGTCCTGGGCCGATGAGATTCGTCTGGACGAGACCTGTGGCCATGCCAACCATGTGCGCGTCAACGCCGACAATCCCGAGGATGCCGAGCTCGCACTCGAGTTTGGCGCCGAGGCTATTGGCCTGTGCCGCACCGAGCACATGTTCCTAGGCGACCGTAAGAACATCATCCAGAGCTTTATCCTGTCTGACGATGAGGCCGTGAAGCAGCAGACCCTGGCCGACCTGCTCAAGGTTCAGACCGAGGACTTCCTGGCGATGTTCAAGACCATGTCCGGTCGCGATGTGGTCGTCCGCCTGCTCGATCCGCCGCTTCATGAGTTCCTGGATAATCCTCGCGACCTCGAGGTCGCCATCACCAAGAAGGAAGCCGCCGGCGCCAGCGAGGAAGAGCTTGCCGTCCTGCGCGCCCGCCTGCGTCGTATCGACGGCATGATCGAGTCCAACCCGATGCTCGGCCTGCGCGGCGTTCGCCTGTCCGTCGTCTTTAGCGATCTGCCGCTCATGCAGGTTCGCGCCGTCGCCACGGCCGCTGCCCGCCTAATCAAGGAGGGCGTCGATCCGCGCCCCGAGATCATGGTTCCGCTCGTTTCCATCACGGCCGAGCATGTCCAGACCCGCGAGGTCATCGAGCGCGTGATCGCCGAGGTTTCCGTCGAAGAAGGCGTCGAGCTCAATATTCCCGTGGGCACGATGCTCGAGCTGCCGCGCGCCTGCATGGTCGCTGACGAGATCGCCCACCATGCCGACTTCTTCTGCTTTGGCACCAACGACCTCACCCAGACGACCTTCGGTTTCTCGCGTGACGACGCCGAGGCTAAGTTCATCCCGCTGTACATGCATAAGAAGATTCTGAAGGACAACCCCTTCGAGACCATCGATACGGCAGTACTCGAGCTGGTACGCATGGCCGTCGAGAAGGGCCGTGCCACCAACCCCGACATGCACTTTGGCGTGTGCGGTGAGCACGGCGGCGACCCCAAGTCCATCAAGGGCCTGTTTAACGTGGCCGACGTGGACTACGTGTCCTGCTCGCCCTACCGCGTGCCCCTCGCGCGCTTGGCTGCCGCCCAGGCCAAGCTCGAGGCCAAGCGTCCCGCCTAACGTTTTGGGCGTAGACGCCTAGTGTAGCCCCCCTTCATGCCGCCCGTCTCATTTGTGAGACGGGCGGTTATCATGTGCGGGTTTTGTCTTTTTGTCTGCGTAAAAAATTGTTCTTGCAGCAGAAACCCGCGCGTGTATACTCGAATACGTTTGTTCAACTACGTGCCGGCCATGGTGGTACGGCACCTCTAGAAGAGTAAGGAATTGCACATGGATTACATCCGCGCAATCGAGCGTCAGCAGATCCGCGAGGACATTCCTCAGGTTCGCGTCGCCGACAACGTCAAGGTTCACTACCGCATTAAGGAAGGCGACCGCGAGCGCATCCAGGTCTTCCAGGGCGACGTCATCCGCATGGCCGGCGCCGGTGCCCGCGAGACCTTCACCGTCCGCAAGATGTCCTTCGGTGTCGGTGTTGAGCGTACCTTCCCGCTTCACAGCCCCAAGATCGCCAAGCTCGAGGTCGTTCGTCATGGTCGCGTCCGTCGCGCCAAGCTGTACTACCTCCGCGACAAGGTGGGCAAGGCTGCTCGCATCCCCGAGAAGCGCTAAGAAGATCGCAGCGTCTGTCCACTCGTTTGGACACAAGGGTCACCTTCGGGTGGCCCTTCTTTTTATCTGATTTGCATGCAAGGAGGGCCTGGTATGGCCAACATGACGAGCTCGGTTTCGGCATCGCTGGTTGCCGGTGAGTTGGCGAGCGCCACGTTTGAGGAGATTCCCGCCCTCGTGGAGCATTATCGCGAGGACCCGCGCCAGCAGGTGATCAAGGCTTGCGAACGCGCCCTCAAACGCCATGCCAAAGAGCTTGCCGAGCGCGAGCGCGTCAATGACATGTACGAGCTTATGCATGAGCTTGGCGGCGATGGAGTGGTCGTTGGTGTCGACGAGGTGGGTCGCGGATCGGTGGCCGGTCCTTTGACGGTATGCGCTGTCTGCCTTCCTATGGAGCCGCGCGTCTGGGGCATCAACGATTCCAAAAAGCTCACGCCGGCGCGCCGCGAGTTGCTCTCAGTGAAGATTGCCGAGGTGGCGACGGCGATCGGTTTTTGCCATATCGCGCCTAAGGATATCGATGAGATGGGCATGGCCCGTGCTATCCGTACCGCCGTTGCGGGCGCCGTGGCCGATACGGGGCTCGAGCCCGATTGCGTGCTTATGGATGGCAACCCCTTGGGCGCCGTTCCTAACGAGCGCGATGTGGTGAAGGGCGATGCCAAGATCGCCTGCATCGCCGCGGCGTCCATCATGGCCAAGGTCACGCGTGACGAGATGATGGTCGAGTACGACGCCGAGTATCCCGAGTACCATCTGGCCGAGTCGAAGGGCTATGCGAGCCCCGAGCACATCGAGGCCATTCGCAAACATGGACTTTGTCCGCTGCACCGCGTGAGCTTTTGCGGAAACTTTCTGCAGACTGAGCGCCTTTTCTAGGCCAATTGTGGAGACATGGACCTCTGGGGTTTTATAAACCTGCTGGTAGCGGGCCGTATGCAACACCATTGTTGCGTACGGCCCGTTTTTTGACGGCATTTGGTCAGCTTTTGGTTTGCTTCCGGTACTTACCCGCATGAAAGGTGCCCTCATCATCGGGGCAATGCAGTGTGCGGGAAAGGAGACCCCATGAGTGCCGCAAGCAAAAAGAGCAAGACGCAGCAGCTCAAGGAGCGTTGGGAAAACGGCGAGCTCGACTCCGGGGCGATGACGCCCGAGTTTATCAAGGGACTCAGTCCCCGCGAGCTAGGCATGCTGGGCGAGCTGATCACCATCGACTACTTTAACGAGCGCGGCTACACCTTGCTGGAGCAGGGCTATCGTTGCACCGAGGGCGAGGCCGATCTGGTGCTGCTCGATGAGCTCGACGATGTCGTGGTGATGGCCGAGGTCAAGACCAGACGCGTTTCGCTGGATTGCACCACGCGGGTCTTTCCCGAGGAGGCCGTGGACGCCCAAAAGCAACGCCGCTACCGCCGCATCGCAAGTTGCTATCTCATGGAGCATTATCCGCTCAAGGCGATTCGCTTCGATGCTGTGGGTGTCACCATCCGCGGCGGGCATATCGCCGAGATCGAGCATCAGTACAACGCGTTCGATTGGCAGGTGTCGTGATGGCGTTCGAGACGTTTGCCGTTCACGCGGCCTGCATCCGCGGCGTCGAGGCGATTCACGTCACGGTCGAGGTCTCGCTTGCCGGTGGCGTTCCGGGCATCCAGATGCTCGGCATTCCGAGTATGGAGGTGATGGAGTCACGCGGTCGTATTCGCTGCGCGATGCGCTCCGCCGGGTTCGAGATCCCGCGCTCGGGCATTACCGTTAACCTGGCACCCGGCGATATCCGCAAGACCGGTAGCGGCTTTGACCTGCCCATCGCCATCGCGGTTCTAGCGGCCGATGAGCAGATTCCCCGTGACAACCTCGATCGCTGCCTTATCGCAGGTGAGCTTGGTCTGGACGGTACGGTGCTTCCCGTCAAGGGCGAGGTGGCGTTTCAGCTATTGGCTCGCGACATGGGGCTGTCTTTTATCGCCGGCAGGTCCGACCAGCATGTGCCACTCGCGGGCGTAGATTGCGGCTTTATCGACCATCTGTCTCAGCTTGCTCATGGCATGGGCGATGCCGCACGGCACTACTTGGATTCCGAGGGTGTCGAGGCGACCTTTGAGCCCGAGCTCGACTATGCAGACGTGCTGGGGCAGGAAGTCGCTAAACGCGGCATGGCGCTTGCGGCGGCAGGAGAACTCGGCTTGCTCATGATCGGGTCTCCGGGATCGGGCAAGACGATGCTCGCACGCCGTATGACCGGCATCCTGCCCGAGCTTTCCGTTGAGGATCAGCAGGAGGCACTGTGCATCCATTCGGTTTTGGGTGAGAACATTGATGGCTTGTTGGCGGGGCACCGCCCCTTCCGCAGTCCCCACCACAGTATTTCGACCGCAGGCCTTATCGGCGGCGGGCGCCCGGTGCACCCGGGTGAGATCAGCCTTGCTCATGGCGGCGCGCTCTTTTTGGACGAGCTTGCCGAGTTTCCCACTGGCGTGCTGCAGACGCTGCGTCAGCCCATCGAGCGCGGCTACGTGAGGATCGTACGCGTCGACGGGGCTTTTACCTTCCCGTCGCGCTTTCAGCTGCTGGCTGCGAGCAATCCCTGCCCCTGCGGCTTTTTGGGCGATCGCGAGGTGCCGTGTCGCTGCTCGGCGGCGATGGTCGAGCGCTATCGGTCTAAACTGCGCGGTCCTTTGGCCGACCGTATCGACATGATGATCGATGTGACCCGTCCCGACCCTCAAGTGATTATCGAGGGTGCGGAGGGCATGTCGTCGGCCGAGTTACGTGACTACGTTGTGCGCGGTCGCGCCTTTCGCGCTTGGCGCGAATCCCGCATGGACGATGCGGATGCCGAGGCCGAGGATGACGAGACTCGGTCCATTGACGGCGTCGTTTCGACCTTTGAGCTCGATGATGCGGCGGAGAAGTGTGTGCTCGGCCTGTCGAAGCGCACGCATCTCACAGGGCGTGGCATCGTGCGCCTTGTTCGCATTGCGCGCACGATCGCAGATGTCGCCGAGAGCGAGCAGGTGACGCAGGACCACGTGCTCGAGGCGGCGATGTACCAGGGAAGGAGGGACCAATGATGGCTGAGGGGACCTTCGAGCTGCATCCAGGTGACGCGTTGTATCCCGAGACCGTTTTGGAGCTTTCTGATGTACCTCAGACGCTCTATGTGCGCGGCAACCCCGAGGCGCTTTCGACGCCCGCGCTCTCCATCATCGGTGCGCGAAAGGCCTCGCCGTATGGTCTTGCCGTGGCAGAGCTTGCGGCGAAGGTGGCGGTTGAGGCGGGAGTGACGGTAGTTTCGGGCGGTGCAGTCGGTTGTGACCAGGCCTCGGGTTGGGCTGCGGTCAACGCCGGCGGCAAACACGTCGTGGTGCTGGGGACGGGCGCCGACGTGGTCTACCCGCGTTCGAGCGCGGGGCTTATTACGCGCACGCTCGATACGGGCGGCGCGGTCGTGTCGATCTCTCCGTGGGGCATGGGTCCGCGCAAGTTTGCCTTTCCGCGTCGCAATCGCGTGATCGCGGCCCTGTCGCAAGCCCTCTTTGTATCCGAGGCGGGTATGCCTTCCGGGACGTTTTCTACAGCCGAGGCTGCTATGGATTTGGGGCGCGAACTTCTTGCCGTGCCGGGGTCGATCCTATCGCCCGAGTCGCGTGGCACGAATTACCTCATTGCGAACGGTGCCTGCTGCATTGTCGACGAGGAGTCCATCGAGATGGCTATCTCTCGCATATACGGCACCCTGCGCTACTCGCGCCCCGATGCTCCCGGCATTGCCGACCTGAATCCAACACAGCAGACCGTGATGCATGCGCTCATCGCCTCTCCGCTCAAGGTCGACGACATCGCGGCGCTCGTCTCACTCGATGCTGTCGGCGTACTCAAACTCTTGGGTTCGCTTGAACTCGAGGGCCTTATCGAGCGCATGATGGATGGAAGGTATGCGCCCTCCAAGTTTGCCCTTCACGCCCAGACGCCCTTCGGTCACAATGGAAAACGTGTCAATTAGAAAGGTGTTTGCAGATGCAGTTCGATCAGGTGACGGTTATCGGTGGCGGTCTGGCGGGTTCGGAATGCGCGATCCAGCTGGCAGACCGCGGGTTTGCCGTAAAGCTGTGCGAGATGCGCCCCCAGGTGAGCTCCCCGGCTCACCATACCGATCACCTGGCAGAGCTCGTCTGCTCCAATTCGTTTAAGTCGACCCGTCCGGATTCCGCGGCTGGTTTGCTGAAGGCCGAGCTTGAGCGCATGGGTTCAGTCCTGCTCGACTGCGCCCATCGCGCTGCTGTTCCCGCTGGTGGCGCCCTGGCGGTCGACCGTGTTACATTCTCCGAGCTCGTCGAGGCTGAGGTTGCCGCCCGCCCCAATATCGAGGTCGTTCACGGCGAGGTCACCCAGATCCCCGAGGGCCACGTGGTCATTGCCGCGGGCCCGCTGTGTTCACCGGCGCTGAGCGAAGAGGTCATGAAGCTCGTCGGTGGCGACGCCCTTGCGTTCTTCGATGCCGCGGCGCCGATCGTCGATGCCTCCACGCTCGATATGGACGTGCTGTTTTCGCAGTCGCGCTACGAGGAGCAGGGGAGCGGCGACTATCTCAACGCTCCGCTCAACAAGGAGGAGTACGAGGCCTTTATCGAGGCGCTCACCACGGCCGACCGCGTGGTGCTCAAGGACTTTGAGGGCGGCGATCTGTTCCAGGCCTGCCAGCCTGCCGAGGAGGTTGCGCGCACCGGCAAGGACGCCATTCGCTTTGGCGCCATGAAGCCCGTCGGCCTCACCGACCCGCGTACCGGACGTCGCCCTTGGGCGGCGATTCAGCTGCGTGCCGAGAACAAGGAGAAGACCGCCTATAACCTGGTGGGCTTCCAGACCAACCTGACCTTTGGCGAGCAGAAGCGCGTCTTCCATATGGTGCCGGGCCTGGAGAACGCTGAGTTCTTCCGCTACGGTGTCATGCACCGCAATACCTTTGTCGACGCCCCGCACGTGCTCGATGGCACCTTTGCCGTGCCCGGTACCGGCGTGCGCCTGGCCGGTCAGATCACCGGCACCGAGGGGTACATGGAAGCCGTGGCGACCGGTCTGCTCGCGGCGCTCAACACCTATGCAGAGGCTATCGGCGCCGATTCCGTCGAGTTGCCCCGCGTGGGCGCCCTGGGTGCGCTCGTGGGCTATGCGACCGATCCTGCCACCGTGGGCTATCAGCCCATGCATGTCAACTTTGGCCTGGTGCCGCCGCTCGAGGACGGTAAGCGCCGCAGCAAGCGCGACCGCTATCAGGCCTATGCGGACCGTGCGCTCGAGGCCCTCGATGCCTACTTGGCCACGCGTTCCGACTTGTTTGGAGGCGACCGGTCATAGCCTTTGACCTGTACGACACCGTCGACTCTTTTATCGCCTATATCGCACGCGTTGAGGGGCTTTCTCCCAACACGGTGACGGCCTATGGCTCGAGACTGGAGCGCTTTGCTGCCTGGTGCGAGCGCGAGGATATTGATGCTTTCGCTGCCGACGTGCGCACCATTCGTCGCTATCTTGCTGAGCTTTCGCGTGAGCAGGTGGCTCCCCGAACGCTTGCGGCGCACCTGTCGGCTATCCGATCTCTCTATCGCTGGATGGCTGCCGAGGGGATTGTCGAGGGCGATGCGGTCTCGGCGATCGCGTCGCCCAAGCTGCCGCGTGACCTGCCGGGCGTCCTTACGACCCAGCAGGTCGAGGCGCTGCTCAAGACGCCTGATACCTCAACACCCGCGGGACTGCGCGATGCGGCGATGCTCGAGTTGCTCTATGCCTCGGGTGCCCGCATCTCAGAGCTTGCGGCGCTCAATGTGGAATCCATCTCATGGTCCGAGCGCACGCTGCGCCTGTGGGGCAAGGGGAGCAAGGAGCGTATCGTCCCTCTGTATCGTCGTGCGCTCGATGTGACGCGTCTCTATATTGAAGAGGGGAGGCCGGAGTTGCTCGCTCGGGCAAAGCGCCGCGACCTCGCTACCGGGCCGCATCCGCTGCTTATATCGGCGCGCGGCAATCGCATGAGCGCCGCGATGCTTCGGCGGCGGTTCCATACGCTGGCGACGCTCGCCGGCATTCCGGCTGACATCGCCCCGCATGCGATGCGCCATACCTTTGCGACCGACTTGCTCGAGGGCGGTGCGGACCTGCGCTCGGTTCAAGAGCTGCTAGGTCATGCGAGCCTGTCCACGACGCAGATCTACACGCATCTCACACCCGATCGGCTTAAACGTGCCGTGGCTCAAGCCCATCCCCGCGGCGAATAGTGGCTGGGACGTCCCGCGCCGCACTCAGGTGTGTGGTTTTGATTGCGGGTTGGCAGGAAGAGGCATTCCTGCTATCATTCATCGGGTTGCTTCACGGCAACATGTTTTTATCACGCACGCGCGGCTACTTCATACCGTGGTGCCCGGGCTTTGGTAGCACATGTCCGGGTTGGTTTTGGAGGATGACCCCGCGCGGAGGCAAACCACAGGAGGTTTAACATGGCTACCAAGATTAATATCCGCACCCTGCTCGAGGCCGGCTGCCACTTCGGTCACCAGACCCGTCGCTGGAACCCCAAGATGAAGCCGTTCATCTTCGGTGAGCGCAACGGCATCTACATCCTCGACCTCAAGCAGACCATCCTCGACGCCGACCAGGCCTACACCTTCGTCAAGAACGTCGCCAAGGGTGGCAACGTGCTATTCGTCGGCACCAAGAAGCAGGCTCAGGAGGCCGTCAAGAACGCTGCTGAGCGCGCCAACATGCCTTACATCAACCAGCGTTGGCTCGGCGGTATGCTGACCAACTTCGTCACCATCCGCTCCCGCATCAACCGCATGGAGGAGCTCGAGGCCATGGTCGAGGACGGCCGCATGGCTGTTCTGCCCAAGAAGGAGCAGGCTGTTCTCGGCAAGGAGCTCACCAAGCTCCAGACCAACCTCGGTGGCGCCCGCGACATGAAGGGTCTGCCCCAGGCTCTCTTCGTCATCGACACCAAGCGCGAGGAGAACGCCATCAAGGAGGCTCAGCGCCTGAACATCCCCGTCGTCGCCCTGATCGACACCAACTCCGATCCCGACGAGGTCGAGTACGGCATCCCCTGCAACGATGACGCTATCTCCGCTGTCACCCTTATGTGCGAGCTCATGGCTGACGCCTGCCTCGCTGGCTCTGGTAAGGATCAGGTCTCCGAGGCCGAGATGGCCGCTGAGCCCAAGGCCGAGTAAATCAGTCTTAGTTAATTCTTTTTCATCTCTTTGAAAGGAACCACAATGGCCCAGATTACCGCCGCTATGGTCAAGCAGCTCCGCGAGATGACCGACTCCCCGATGATGGAGTGCAAGAAGGCTCTCGTCGAGGCTGACGGCGACATGGACGCCGCTGTCGACGTTCTGCGTAAGAACGGCCTTGCCAAGGCTGCCAAGAAGGCTGGCCGTGAGACCAACGAGGGCGCTGTCGCCGCGTTCGTCTCCGAGGATGGCAAGACCGGCGCTCTGCTCGAGCTCTCCTGCGAGACCGACTTCGTTGGCTCTAACGCCAAGTTCACCGGCTTTGCTTCCAAGGTCGCTGAGGTTGTCGCTACCACCGAGCCTGCTGACGTCGACGCTCTGCTCGAGAAGCCGATGGGCGAGGAGACCGTTTCCTCCGAGCTCACCGAGATGATTCACATCATGGGCGAGAACATGAAGATCTCCCGCTTCGCTGCCCGCAAGGCTGAGAACGGCGCGCTCGCTTCTTACATCCACATGGGTGGTAAGATCGGCGTCCTCGTCGAGTTCGCCTTCGAGAAGGCTGAGACCGCTCAGGCTGAATCCTTCAAGACCTTCGCTCACGACGTTGCCCTTCAGGTTGCCGCTGTCGCCCCGATCTGCGCTACCCGCGATCAGGTTCCGGCCGAGACCGTCGAGCACGAGAAGCAGATCTACATGGCTCAGGCTGCCGAGTCCGGCAAGCCCGAGGCCATTCAGGAGAAGATGGCTGTCGGCCGTCTGGAGAAGTTCTACAAGCAGTCCGTGCTCACCGAGCAGGAGTTCATCAAGGACAGCTCCCTCACCATCAAGAAGTACGCAGAGCAGGTCTCCAAGGAGCTCGGCGACACCATTACCGTCGTTGCCTTTGACCGTCTGGTCCGTGGCGAGTAAATAAGCTCTTGTAGCTGGTAATGAGCAGGCTGTGGGTTTTACTCACAGCCTGCTTTTTCATGGCTCTTCTTAGAGCCTTTGATAGAATGTTGAAAGTTCAATCTAAAGGAGGATCGCTTTGTCCGACATCCGATATAAACGCGTGCTTCTTAAGCTTTCCGGCGAAGCGCTGATGGGCGACGGCCAATATGGCATCGACCCCAAGGTTACCGACCATCTTGCCAAGCAGGTCAAGGAGCTGCTCGCCGTTGGCCATGAGGTCGGCGTCGTTGTCGGCGGCGGCAATATTTTCCGCGGCATGGCCGGCGCTGCCGGTGGCATGGAGCGTGCTCAGGCCGACTACATGGGCATGCTGGCAACCGTTATGAACGCGCTCGCCCTGCAGGATGCCTTCGAGCATAACGATGTTCCCTGCCGCGTGATGAGCGCTATCCAGATGAACGAGATCTGCGAGCCCTATATTCGCCGTCGCGCCATCAACCACCTTTCCAAGGGCAACGTCGTTATTTTTGCCGCCGGTTCGGGCAATCCGTACTTTACGACCGACACCGCCGCGGCTCTTCGTGCGTGCGAGATCGGCGCCGAGATTCTGATTAAAGCCACCAAGGTTGACGGCATCTACGACAAGGATCCCGTCAAGTGCGCCGATGCCGTCCGTTTTGACAAGATTACCTATCACGAGGTTCTCGTCCGCGGTCTGCAGGTTATGGATTCCACGGCTACGGCACTGTGCCAGGATAACCGTATGCCGATTTTGGTCCTCAACATCGATGGCGAGGACACCGTCAAGCGCGCGCTTTCGGGTGAGCCCGTCGGCACGCTCGTCTATCAGGAGGATTAAGCATGGCAGATAACATCACCGCCCATATGGACAAGTCGCTCGAGTCCCTCAAGCATAACTTCTCCAAGGTCCGTACCGGCCGCGCCAATGCCAACATTCTGTCCGACATCACCGTCGATTATTACGGTGTTCCCACGCCGGTCACGCAGGTTGCCGCCGTCAAGACCCCCGAGGCCCACATGCTGCTCATCGAGCCGTGGGACAAGGCACTCATCAATGCTATCGTCAAGGCCATCGGCGCTTCCGATCTGGGTATTACCCCCAACTCCGATGGCACCGTCGTTCGTCTTCCGTTCCCGGCTCCCACTGAGGAGCGCCGTCGCGAGCTCGTCAAGGAGTGCCGCGAGTACGCCGAGCAGGCCAAGGTGTCTATCCGTAACATCCGTCGTGACTTCAACAACAAGCTCGAGCGCGATGAGGAGCTCACCGAGGACGATGTCCGTCGCGAGCAGGCCAAGGTCCAGAAGCACACCGATGAGTATGTCGCCAAGGTCGAGGAGCTTCTGAAGGAAAAAGAAGCCGAGGTCATGGAGATCTAAGGTGCAATACGACGAGCATAAACTGGTCGAGTACTTTGCCGACGCCCCTGCGGGCGTCGGTTTTTCCGACCTTGACCTCAATAACATTCCGCACCATATCTCGTGCATCATGGACGGCAACGGTCGCTGGGCCACGTCGCGCGGTCTTGCGCGCACTGAGGGCCACAAGGCGGGTATCGTCTCCCTTCGTGAGATTATTACCGCCTGCGTGCGTCTGGGCGTCGACGTGCTTTCTGCCTATGCGTTTTCGACCGAAAACTGG
>CABUQY010000028.1 GCA_902493915.1 uncultured Collinsella sp. | reverse complement strand
GGCCGCGGCAGCCGAGACTGATCTTACCGGCATGGAGCCCCTCTCGGGCATCCCCGGCTCGGTCGGCGGCGCCTGCTATATGAACGCCGGTGCCTATGGCGCCTGCATGGCCGATGTTTTGGAGTCCGTGCGCGTCTATAAGCCCGCCCGCGTGCTCGACGACGGCACCCGCGGCAGCGGCAATATCATTGAGTTCGATGTCGACGAGCTTAACCTGGACTATCGCAAGAGCCGTATCGCCGACGACGGCCTTATCGTGCTCTCTGCCACCTTTAACCTTGCCCCGGGCAACGCCGCGATGATCAAGGCCGACATGGACGACTACCGTCAACGCCGCGAGGACAAGCAGCCTCTCGACATGCCGAGCGCCGGCTCCACTTTCAAGCGCCCTGAGGGCCACTTTGCCGGCAAGCTCATCATGGACGCCGGCCTGCGCGGCCACGCTGTCGGCGGTGCCCAGGTGAGCGAGAAGCACTGCGGCTTCATCGTCAACGCCGACCACGCCACCGCCGCCGACGTCGACGAACTCATCCGCCACATTCAAGCAACCGTCAAGGACCAATTCGGAGTAGACCTACAACCCGAAGTCCACCGAATCGGCGAATTTTTATAAAAAGAAGGCCCCGAAAGAGGCCTTCACCATATTTATTCAGATAGCCCAGTCCGGTGTGTCGCACCCCGAACCCGAGAGGGCCGCGTGCCCGCCCGCAATATATTTGATTGATCGCGAGTTCCGCACGCAAAGAAGGCCACTTAATGTGGCCTTCGTCTTGCGCAGGACTGCCCGAGCAGGCAATCAAATATATTGCGGGCGGGCACGCAGCCCCGTCTGCTTTACGACAGCGCAATACCGCCGAGCCAGCCCCAGCGCACGCCAGAGCCAGTACCGTAAAAGCTTATGAACGAATCGAGCGACTTCGATGTAATGGCGCCCTCGTTGCTCATGACGATGCCGCCGCCGACATAGATGCCCACATGGCCATACAGCAGGCCCGGCGTACCGGTGCCGCTATGCGAGGAGTCAGCCACAATCATGCCCACCTGCAGCGCCGAGCGGTCGGAGCTATAGCACCAGGCGTTAAACATATCGCACGCATTACCGCCAAAGTAGCCAACGCCGGCGTTACGGAAGACATTGGTAACCCACGCCGCGCACCAGTTCTGACCCGGCGAAGGCGTGGAGTAGCACGCGTTGACGACGGCCTGCTGCTTGCCCGAGCCGGCATTCTGCTGCGGAGTTCCGGGCGCATACGATCCACCACCCGAGCTCGAACCACCCGAGTAGGAATTGTTCTTGTTCGCGGCAGCCGCGGCAGCCGCGGCAGCGGCGGCCTTCTTGGCAGCCTCCTCAGCCTGGGCGGCAGCGAGGATCTCGGAATCGCGCTGAGCCATGAGCTCCTTGACGTCGTCGGAAAGACCGCTCAGCACGGTCTGGACCTCTTGCTGCTTGGCCTGCATGTCCTGCATCTGGGCAGTCTGCTGGTCCTTGAGCTTCTCCAAGTCGGCCTTCTGCGACTCGAGCGCGGTCTTTTGCGCATCGAGCTCTTCCTGGATGGTCTGGATGTCCTCGATGGCGTCGCGGTCACTCTTGTTGATCTTCTCGACGTAATGCGCGTTGGCGACGAGCTCCTCAAACGAACCCGAGGCGAGCAGCAGCGACAGAATGTTGGTGCCGCCCGACTTGTAGCTGGCGGCAACGCGATCGGAAAGATCGTTGCGCTTCTTTTTGAGCTCGGCCTTCTTTTCATCAATCTGCGCCTGCGTGCTGTCAATCTGGCCCTGTACGCCCTCGATATCGTTGAGGGTCTGGGCGTTTTTGTTGGCCAGCGCCGCATATTCATTTGCGATGCTGTCGAGCTGCGCCTGGACCTCGTCGAGCTGGGCCTGGGCGGCATTCAGTTTGTCAGTGGTTTCTTGGCTGGCCTCAGCCGCATGGGCGCGAGCGGGCAGACCAAAAAGAACGGCTGCAGAAGCTGCGCCGAACAGAGCCTTGAGGGCAGTACGACGCGAGAGCTCCTGGGAAAGGATGGAATCGCTGTTTGGTGACATATCTACTCCGTTACATGTTTATTTATATGTCGCTCAACTCATACATATTAGCGTACATCCGGCGCATCCCAACGATTTCCACGAACGGCAGCAAACCGTATGGTCGGCGGCTCGTATGCAAGTGCCAAAGTCGAGGTTATGCCCACGCAAGCATTTCTATGAGTACGTTAACATCAATCCTCTGGTTTTCCCGCTGTGCACGTTCTTGGCACCCCTACCTGCGCTATACTCCCCTCAAGAAGTGTTCCTGATTCGATAGGAGACTACATGTCCAAAGCACTCGACCCCAAAGACACCTGCGTCCTCGTTACCGGCGGTGCCGGCTTTATCGGCTCGCACACCGTCGTTCAGCTGCTCGAGGGTGGCTACCAGGTTGTCGTCGTCGATGACCTCTCCAACTCCAGCGCTGTCGCCGTCGACCGCGTCAAGACCATCGTGGGCGACGAGGCCGCCAAGAACCTCACCTTCTACGAGGCCAACGTGCTCGACCGCGATGCGATGGACAAGATCTTCGATACCCACCAGATCGACCGTGTCATCCACTTCGCCGGCTTTAAGGCCGTTGGCGAGTCGGTGAGCAAGCCCGTCGAGTACTACCACAACAATATCGAGAACACCCTGGTGCTCATTGACGTCATGCGCAACCATGGCTGCAAGTCCATCATCTTCTCGAGCTCCTCGACCGTCTACGGCGATCCGGACAATCCGCCCGTCACCGAGGAAGACCCCAAGAAGCCCGCGACCAACCCCTACGGTTGGACCAAGTGGATGATTGAGCAGATCCTCATGGACGTCCACACCGCCGACCCCGAGTGGGACGTCGTGCTGCTCCGTTATTTCAATCCCATCGGCGCCCATCCGTCGGGCCTGATCGGCGAGGATCCCAAGGGTATCCCCAACAACCTGGTGCCTTACGTCGCCCAGGTCGCCGTCGGTAAGCTCGAGGCCGTTCAGGTCTTTGGCAACGATTACCCCACCCCCGACGGCACCGGTGTTCGCGACTACATCCACGTGTGCGACCTGGCATCTGGTCACGTGGCCGCCCTCAACTGGATGAACGGCAAGACCGGTGTCGAGATCTTTAACCTGGGCACCGGCACCGGCACCTCGGTACTCGAGGTCGTCGCCGCCTTCTCCAAGGCCTGCGGCAAGGAGCTGCCCTACGTGATCCGCGAGCGCCGTGCCGGCGACATCGCCGCCAACTGGTGCGATGCCTCCAAGGCCGAACGTATGATGGGTTGGAAGGCCCAGTACGACATCGCGGATATGTGCCGTGACAGCTGGAATTGGCAGAGCCACAACCCCAACGGCTTCGCCGACGCCGAGTAGCCGATCTGCCGCGGTAGATTTTAAGGCGTGTCCCAGAAATCTACTGGCCCTGGTCTCCAATACGAGACCAGGGCCTTTTTTCAATGCGCGCACGTAGTTTTTTTGATACTGGCAAAATGCGTGTTGTTGATGGTAATAAACAGACAGAGCGAGAGATAGAAGCCCTGGATAAAGGGAATCGCGAACCCGGTCATTAACGTCAGGTACGTAGGCAGCATAAAGAGCGGCCACCAGCGCTTGAATACTGTGCCCTTTTACTGACTTGCCCAATATGCTAATTAGCTAGTCGTTTGAACAAGTATTTACTAGAGTGTTAGAAAATAATCAGTGAATGACGATTGTAATTCATTGCTTGACAATTATTGCCTAAACAATCATAAAGAAGGTTTTACAGAAAAAGCACCTTCTCAAGCCGATTTGACATCGATTTGAGAAGGTGCTTTCGCGTTGAGCGGACGACCCGTGCGAGCCGGTTGCCTATCGCTTGGAATTGACGCGGTAATGGAAGATCTCGGGGTGCGTACGGGCGTGTGTCACCTCAAACAAGATGCCATCCGAGGTGTACGACTGGCTCTCCATGACGGCAACGCAGTTGTATTTGCCAAGGTCAAGATAGCTGCAGTCCTCATCGTTGGCGAGCTCGACACTCACCGTACGACGGCTCGCCATCACTTTGACGCCGCACTTGTGCTCCAGATAGCTGTAGAGAGAATCCGCCGCGATCTCGGGGGTCAGACCCTTGGCGATCGACGCCAAAAAATAGCCATGGTCCACTTGACGCGCGCTGCCGTTGAGGCTTCGGACACGCACTACGCGAATCAGCTCCTCACCCACCTTAAAACCCAAGCGACGAGAGAGTTGCTCGGTGCAAATTAGATGTTCAAAGGACTTAACGTCCGTCGAAGCAACGGCATGGTTGCGCTTTGCAAACTCACCAAACGACTCGACTTCTTCGAGCATGCCCAGCATGTCGGTTTCGCCCTTGAGCCAAATAACGCGCACGCCCTTGCCGTGTATGGGCTGCACAAACATCTCATCGGCCAACATGCTCAAAGCGCGACGGACGGTATTGCGCGTGCAGCCAAACTCAGCGGTTAGCTCGGCCTCGGTTGGCAGCATCTCCTGAAACGCATAGGTCCCATTAATGATGCGCGAGCGAATTTCTCGGTAGATTCCTTCGTATATCGCTTTCGGCATTGTTTCACCTCTATTTTTTCATTTCTGGATAGGCACGATAACATTTCTCAAAGTTGTTCAAACCGATTATCGGTAAAGCGACAGCATTTAACCGTTGACGGTTTCTGCCGTGCTTAAATCGGTTCGCTCAAAACTGCTGGCACGACCATCGTCCCCTCGACGAGCTTGCGCCCTGGGCCGGTTTCACCGCCACAGGCTGGATCAAGCTCTTTGGCCTTCTTGCTATCGCCGTGGCCATGAACTTCTTAGGCGTCGTCGGCATCTTCTCGTGCGGCTTTATGGAAATGGCCGCCTTCAAGTTTATCCCGCTCATGCAGACTCATGCCGGCTCCTACCTTTTGGCGCTCGGAATCGGACTCATCTTTAGCGCCATCTTCTTTCTGAGCTTTCGAGGTCTTAGCCTGCCCTTTGACCTTAAACCCCGGGACCGAGGACCATATTGCCAGCAACACGGCGCTCTCGCGCTTGACGGGAGACGACGTCGCCAAAAAGCATGGCGATATCTGCTTCTCCGACATCGACGGTACACTCGCCTGGCAAGATCCCAAACTTGTCCAAGAGCTCCACGAGGGAGAGCAAGACATTTCTCCCTATCCCAACGAGACGGTTGCACAGGCAATTCGCACGTTTGTCGCCAACGGCAACAAAGCCCTTATCTGCACGGGGCGCACCCGCCGCTGCATCCATCCCAAGCTGCTCGAGCTGCCGTGGGCTGGCGTCGTGTGCCTCGCGGGCGGTTACGCCGATCTCGAGGTCACTGAAGTCTCGCCTCGCAAGTGCACCAAACGGGCCGGAATCAGGGCCGTACTTGACGCCCCAATGTGGCAATATGTTGTCTGCATAATGCAACGATGCGATCTAAGAAAGAATGCGAGAGCCTGTGTCCAGTCCGTTTACCAGCTTTTTAGCCCAGCATTTTGACCAGATTAACGACTATCTGGCCACGTTCTTTGACGGACAGGCGACCTCTGCCGATATCGAGCGCTACCTGTATACCCCACTCTCGGCATTTACGGCCAATGCCGGCAAGCGTCACCGCCCGCTCATCTGCATGCTCGCCGCCACCGCGGTAGGTGGCAGCTTTGAGAGCGCCCGCAGCGCCGCGGCGGCCATCGAGCATTTCCAGTCGGGTGCGCTTATCCACGACGACATCGCCGATAACGGGCAGCTGCGCCGCGGCAAGCCCTGCATACACCTCACCGAGGGCACGGGGCTTGCCATCAACTGCGGCGACCTCGCGCTCACCATGGTCACCAAGACGGTTCTCGACGATCCCACGCTTGAGCCCAGCATAAAGCTACGCGTACTCCACGAGCTTACCGAGATGATCGTCCGCACCATCGAGGGCCAGGCGCTCGACTTGGGCTGGGTCCGTGACGCACGCTTCGACATCTCGGTCGACGATTACCTGGACATGGCAACGCACAAGACCGCGTATTACAGCGGAGCCACGCCGCTTGCCACCGGAGCCATCATTGGCGGAGGCAGCGAGGAGCAAATTGAGGCGCTGCGCGCCTTTGGCCTGCACACCGGCCTTGCCTTCCAAATTCAAGACGACCTGCTCAACCTTGTCGGCACCAAGGAGGCCGCCAACAAGGACTTCCACACCGACATCACCGAGGGTAAGCGCACGCTCGTTGCCGTGCACGCCCTGTCTGATGAGCGCTATCACGACGAGATTGAAGCGATCCTCTCCTCGGGCACCGAGGACCCCGCGCAGCTCGCGCGCGCCGTGGAAATCTTCCAGGAGACCGGCTCTATCGATTACGCCCACGCCTACGCGCTGGACCTAACCGCCAAAGCCAAGGCCGCCATCGAGGACGTTTCGCTCGACCCGCATGCACGCGAACTGTTCCTCTCCATGGCAGATTTCTTTGTGGAGCGGCTCAACTAGCGAGGGGGTGCAAAACCTGTCGGCAGCGCATTTGGGTACAAGTTGCTACACTGTTGAATGTATGTTTATGCATCCCTTTGCGTCGTCTATCCGACAGGCGCTCAAATAAAACGAATGATACGCCGAAAGGGGTTCGTTCATGGAACCTATTACAACGGGCATGCAGGGAGCAGCCGTCGAGGATGTGCAGTCTCGTCTCCTGCAGCTCGGCTACACGATTGATGCCACCGAGGTCGCCGACAAGCACTTTGGTGCTACCACCGAGCAGGCCGTTAGCACCTTTAGGCTCGACAGCGGTCTTGCCGCCGGTCACGCCGTTGACATCCCCTGCTGGAGTGCCTTGGTCGACGCCTCGTATAAGCTGGGCGACCGTACTCTCTACCTGCGTATGCCCAATTTCCATGGCGCCGACGTACAGGCCCTGCAGAGGGCGCTCAACGTTTTGGGCTTTGCCTGCGGCGAGGACGATGGCTACTTTGGCCCTCACACCGAGGCGGCCCTTCAGCAGTTCCAGGAAAACGTCGGTCTGTTTGCCGACGGTATGGCGTTCCAGGATACCTACGCCTATATCAACCGCCTGCACCATGTGTGGGAGGGTAAACCTTCGGTGACCGAGGCCGAATCGCGCATCGGCTTTGCCCGCGCGGCCAACGTACTTGAGCGTTTCCAGATTGCCGTCATTGGCGAGGACCCTATCGCGCGCAGCGTAGCATCGCGCATGTGGAACATCGCCACGGCGACGACCGACAGCAGCGGTATGATGCTTTGCGACTCCGAGGTTCCGACCGATGTCGACCTGGTGCTCGAGATCGCAAGCGATGAGCTACCCGCCGACACTGCTCCGCGCGCCACGATTGCCCTCGCCGAGTGCCACAACCTGGCCCAGCGCATCCGCACCGCCAATGTCGCCGCGCAGCAAAAGCCGGCACGCATCCGTATTGAGCTCACCGGCATGACGCGCTACAACGGCACCTTCACTGCCAGCGACGCCCAGACGCTCGCGGTACGTCTGCTCGATGGCGTTTGCGATGCCCTCGCAGATTAGGTAAACTAGACGAGTTGCTTTTGGCAACATCACACATTGGGACGTAGTTCAACGGTAGAACTCCGGTTTTTGGTGCCGGCTGTTGGGGGTTCGAATCCCTCCGTCCCAGCCACAGAAACCAGCCTCTCGAACGCATAGCCGATCGGGAGGCTTTTCTTGTGGGCAAGCGGAGGGATTCGAACCCGCAAGGGTGCGGAGCTGAGGAAACGCGAAGCGTTTTCCAGCGCAGCACGCAAGGAGCGAAGCGACGCAGCGGGGCGCGGCCGCCCTAAAGGCGGACGCGGAAACCCTCCGTCCCAGCCATTAAAACTGAGCACCCTGAGCCCATAACAGCCCAGGGTGCTTTCTTGTGGGCAAGCGGAGGGATTCGAACCCGGCACTTAGGGACGTTCCCAAACTGCCGGCACTAAAGGAACGTCCCTAAGTGCCGGCCATCAACATCGTGCCGTGCGTCTCCGTCGGGCCGGGCATCACATTACAGACCAAGCGACCATTTCCATGCGGGAATGACCTCGATGACGCCATGCTCCGTTTCAATCTGGGTCGTCTCGCGCAGCGTGATAATATTGGCATCCTTGATACCGGTCTTTGCCATAGCAACCTCAAGGGAACCGACTTCACGCCTGCGCGTCTTCTCTGCCGTCATATCGACTGTCACCTGGTAGAGCGCGTATGGCTCCGATGCTAAAGTGTCGCCGACCAAGAAATCGACTTTTTCTCGCGCTTGCGTTGGAGCCGTAAACGAAGTCACCGTTTCCAACCGGCCGTTTGCCGTGCGGCGCATGAGCTCAGCATAAATCGCTGTCTCCAAACGCTTTCCTAAATCCTGTTGATTGGCGCGCGATGTTGCATATGCCATTCCCTGATCGACGGCATAGACTTTATCCGTCGTCGTTGTCTTAGGAGCCAAAGAAGTTGAATACTCCGGAAGCAATCCAATGAGATGAGCCTGCTGAAACAAGCGAACGAGCTCGTTGATTTTTTCCCATGACGCTCGATATCCGACAGACTTTAAGGCATCCAATAAGCTGTTGACCGAAAGGTCGCAACCCGTGTTTCGAAGGCAGAAGAGCCCTACTTGGTTGGCAAGAGCGATATCCGTGCGCCCGCTCCGCTCGAGAATATCTCGTGCAACAACATCTCGCAAATAGGCTTGAAGCATCTGAATACGCGAACCGGCATCAAGCTCCTGAACCCCAGGAAAGCCACCCTCTATAAGATAACGGTCGTATGCCGAATCCAGATCAGTTCGCTGCCGCGGAGAAACAGCTGGAACCCCAGCACCGGCAGACATATCCGGTGTTTCAATGCGATGAAACGCACAATACTCGCGAAATGAAAGCGGATGCATAGCGTGCTCTTGCGAGCGACCGCGAAACTGCGTCGCTATTTCATCGGCAGATAGTTTTGAAGACGATCCGGTAATAACAAGCGTTACGCTCTCGTGCTCCGCCAAACGCTGGCAAACGCCCTGCCAGCCATCAGTCTCCTGCACCTCATCCAGAAAGAGATAACAGCCTTTCATTCGCGCCGAGGGAACCTGCCGCCAATACTCTTCTAAAATGTCGCTCATGAGCGTGTCCGGCGCCGGTCGAAGACGGTCATCAGCAAAATTGAAATAGAAGATACGCTCGGCATCGACACCGCGATCGATAAGGCGACGAATCCATTGAAACGCATAGAACGTTTTGCCGCAGCGCCTGATACCCGTGATGATATGAACAAGATTGAACGGCTTTGGATCGGGAAGATTTCCGATGACATCATCGCGATGAATGACATGAGGAATCTCAAAGGCACGAGCCTCAGCAACAATCTCCGCAATACTCAAAGCAGTAGGGACCATCATATACTCCTTTCGGCAGCTTGAGTATATAACTTCTCGTCCTACACGAGAAGTTATAGCCAAAACTTCTCGTGCAGGACGAGAAGTTGAAGCAGATTTTCAGGCATATCCCAAAAATCTATCTTCAAAAGAGCGGCGCCCCAGGCCCATAACGACCAAGAGCGCCTTACATCAACAAATTCAGCCCCGTTCCGAAAAGCGAGCTGCATGCAACAACCAAGCCACCACAGGCCCCGGGAGAGCGGGGACACCGGCTTAGGTTTATCGCGAGTCCCGCACGAACAGGAGGCCACTTAATGTGGCCTCCGTCGTGAGCAGGACTGTAGAGCAGGAAACCTAAGCCGGTGTCCCCGCTCTCCCGGGGCCGGCGGAATTTAGCTGTTCAGCATGCGGTCGAAGCTTCCCGAGTCGCCATCCCGATAGTCGGCGGTCATCAGAATCTCCTGCGGAATTCGTCCGCCCTCACGAAGCACGTTGCGGAACTGCACGCGCGTAACCATGGGCAAATCCTTAATCGTCGCCGCCAGGTTCTGCGGCACGCCCTGGTTGGCAGCCGCGGGCTCGCACGCGCCGCCGGCCTTCACACGGCGCTTATGCTCGGCAAGCATGGCGCGATACATGCCGGCATGCAGGCGAATCTCAACGACGTTGGCATTGCGGGCCTGCTCGACAATACGCGCGCCCTCGCGGTCGATGTCACCCACGTAGTAGACGTAGTTAAAGCGGTAGCCGATCTCGGCCAGATAATCATCCAGCGCATGAGAGACGCTCGCCTTGCACCCGCCGCCAAAGATCACGCCGCCCACCTTAGTGCCAAATAGCTTGGCATGTTTGCGGCCACGCAGAAGCTTGACGATTTCGTCGTAGGTATCCAGGTTCTCGACCATAATGAACGGCTTGTCGGCGCCCAGCGTAAAGAAACCCGTAAAGTGCACCGGATGGTTGGGGGCGACCTTGATCGCCTGCATGCTGATGCCCTTTTCGGTCATACGCCTGATCAGGCGCTCGCCATGCTTGCCGTCAAAAGCTTTTTCGTCATTGAAGATCTGGTAGGCGCGCTGACGGCGCGAGGCAACCGGAGTATCGGCACCGCGGTTTTGCTCGATCCAAGCCTGAATGATCGCGATTTCCTCGGCAATCTTGCGATTGGACATCTCGTTGTGCTGGGCACGCTGTGGAGCTTTCTTACCGTCCTTGCCCTCGACCTTAACGATCTGGGTCTGCTGTTCCTTAATTGTGGAGAGCGCTGTGGGCGTGGGGACGACCTTGAGCAGCCGCCTGCCCAGAACGCGAGCCAGGGCAAACGCCGAAACCTCGCCATGGGTGGTCGACTCAGCCTGCTGGGCAGTCGCATCTGCTGCGGCAGACTCGGGCTTCTTCTGAGACTTGCGCTTAGAATCGCCTTGGACATTGCGCTCACGTTTCGAAGTTGACGTCTGCTTCTGCGAACGCTTGGGCTTGTCCTCCTTCGCCGGCTGACACTTGGGCTGCTCCATCGGAGCATCCACCTTCGCATCTTCGTCGCGCGGCGCTACATTCTCGGCGGCATCCTGAGCGTTAGAGCCGCGACCGCCACGATGACGACGACGGCGAGGCTTACTCGAAGTACTATCCCCCGCCTGTTCAACCGCAGGTTGCTGGCCCTGAGTCTCCGTATCGGACGCAGCCTGCTCATCAACGGGATTCTGTTCACGAACTTCCGACTCGGCAGGCTTCACGGCTTTCTCGGCCCGCACCTCCGAAACCTGATTAACCTGCTCCTGACGCTTTACGGGGTACGCGCGACCTGCAAAGCCGCGACCGGGACGACACGAGTCTGAGGCCTTCTTGGCCGGCTTCTCGGAATCGTCCGCAACCTCGGCGGCATCTTCGGCCTCGCGCACAACATCCTGCTGTTCGGCCTTAAAATGCGCACCGCGACGACGCTTGGGTTCCTGAGGCTCAGCGGACTTTTGCTCTTTCACTGGCTCCTGCGGCTCGACGACAGGCTCGTTCTCGACAACCTCGGTAACGGCCCCATCCTTTTGAGCCACAGCACGACGGAAGCGTTCCTGTTGGGCGCGGCGCTGCGCATCGCGCTTTCCGCCTCCGCCAAAGACGCCTCGGCCCGCCTTGGCGGTAAAGGCGCGCACGACATGCTCATCGAGCAGCTCGTCGGTATCGATATGCTCACGCGGGGCAGTTTCTTCCGCGGCGGGTACCTCAACGGAATCCTCGACAGGCTGCTCTTGGGCATCATGCATCTCGGCATTGATGGTATAGAACGCCGGGCGGCCGTTAACGCCACTGCCCTCGATCTTGGTCACAATCTTTGCCGCGATAAGCTCATCGCGCATCGCCTTGGTATCGCACTCCTTATCCACGGAGCGGAAGATTTGCGCCAGCGCGCTCGACTTGATCTTGAGCGCCTTGCGGCAGAGCAGGTCGTAGGCAACCAGCTTGGCCCGCTCGGCAGAAAGCGACGTTTGTCCGCTCAGACGCTCAGCCAGAGCATCGACATTTTGTTGGTTATCGGAATATACCGTCTTGGCCACGGGGCCCCTTTCATATGCACACATATACGTCTATATGGTACAACGCGCGCCGCCCTTCACGCAAAACATCTGCGAGAACACCCTGACATCACCCTTCTTTACAAAAAAGACCGGGCCCGCGTTCTGCGGACCCGGTCTTTCCGAGTCATAGAGATGGAGGATTCAATCCGTCCGATCGGCTAAGCCTTGGCGGCCTCAGCGTCGGCAGGGGCCTCAGCAGCAGCGCGACCGTACTCGGCCTTGCCCATCTCGGACCACTCGGGCTCCTCGTCGGGCATGGAGCCGGCCTCCTTGCCGAAGAACTCCTTGAGGCAGTTGACGGCAACGATGAGGCCCAGGACCATCAGCAGGATGGCAAAGACAAGCTGCAGGCCCTTGGTGGCGGCGACGGAGACGGCAGCCGTGGTGGCGGTAGCCGGGATGGTACCGAAGAAGCCAAACTGTTGGACAGCGGTCATGCAGCCCATGGCGCTCTGGACCAGCGAGGTGAAAGTGCAGCAGAGCAGGAAGGCGACGGGCACGTAGAGCATCCAACCCTTGCGGCCGGTGCACCTGCAGAACACGGCGAGGGTGATCATGGTCATACCGCCGAGCAGCTGGTTGGAAGCACCAAAGAGCGGCCAGATGTTGGCATAACCGCCAAAGGCGAGGGCGAGACCGGGAAGCAAGGTGACGACCGTGGCGAACCAGGGGTTGCCGAGGACCTTCATGTAGCCGGCCTTGGAGTCGACGGCCAGAGCGTCGTTGGTCTGGGCAAAGAACTCAGAGAACGAAGTGCGGGCGATGCGAGCGACGGCGTCGAGCGAGGTCAGGGCCAGAGCGGAGACGTTCATAGTCATGAAGACCGTGGCAACAGTGCCGTCAATGCCAAAGGCCTGCATACCGCGAGAGATGCCGGCGGCGAAGATCTGGAACGGGGTGGAAGCGACACCGGCGTTAAGGGCGCCGGTACCGGCGGTGTTCATGTCGGAGAACATGATACCGGCGACGATGATGGCAAGGATGCCGACGAAGGACTCGACGATCATGGCGCCATAACCGACCTTGACGGCGTCCTGCTCCTTCTCGACCTGCTTGGAGGAGGTACCAGAAGAAACGAGGCTGTGGAAACCGGAGAGAGCACCGCAGGCAACGGAGACAAACAGGACCGGGAACATCATGCCCGAGGCAGTGGAGAAGCCGGTGAAGACCGGAGCGGTGATAGTGGCCTGACCGTTGACGCCCAGGACGACGATGCCGAGGACAGCGCAGACGATCATGACGATCATCATGATGGAAGTAAGGTAGTCACGCGGGGTCTTGAGCATCTGGATGGGCATAGCGCCAGCGAAGACCAGGTAGACCATGACGACGGCGAACCACTGGAACTTATCCAGGTAGACCGGGAACTGCATACCGACGGCGAACATGAGAACCATGAGGACCACGCCGGTGACGAACTCGGCAGCGCCGGTGAGGTTGAACTTCTTCTGGGCCCAACCAAAGGCGATAGCGACGAAGGTGAACAGGATGGAAATGGTACCAGCGCAGCCGGCGGCATAGGACTTGGTGAAGTCGATGGCACCGGTAGCAGCACCAGAAGCGTCAACGGCCGGGGTGAACATGAACGTCTTGCAGACCATGTCGGTGAAAGCGGCGATGACAATGATGCAGAACAGCCAGCAGAACAGCAGGAACAGGCGACGGCCGGTCTTGCCGATGTACTTCTCGATGAGCTGAGCCAGGGACTTGCCGTTGTTCTTCATCGAGGCGTACAGGGCGCCAAAGTCGTGGACGGCGCCAAAGAAGATGCCGCCGACGAGGACCCAGAGCACGACGGGAAGCCAGCCAAAGGCCATGGCGACGATCGTACCCGTAACAGGGCCGGCACCGCAGATCGAGCTGAACTGGTGCGAGAACGCGGTGAAGGCGGAGACGGGCGAGAAGCTGTTGCCGTCCTTCATGCGCTTGGCCGGCGTGAGGGCCTCTTTGTCAACGCCCCACTTGTTGGCCAGCCATCGGCCATAGCCCAGATAGCCGCAGGCGAGCACCGCCGCGGCCACAACCATGAGCAAAACTCCGTTCATTACATTTCCTCCTCTAAAAAGAACTTCCCAGACATAAAAAATGAGGGCCGTCGGTTGCGCTCGACGGCCCTCATCTTCATCAGCCGCCCGTTATCGTACGGGCTAGCTGTATGTGCTAACCCGCATCAGATAATTACTACGCTGATAATGTTTAGCTGATGCGTGAACATGTCTAAGAAATCCTCTTCAATCATGATGCGAACGATCCGTGCGTGTTCACATCCCCCAGTGGATGAAAAGGAGTATGAAACTTTAGTTACCTAAAGTCAACGCAAATATGTAATGAATTTTCCACTTTTTTGAATTTCTCGGTATAAAACGCCACTGACCTCGGACTTTACCCCACGACAGTTTTTGCATGAAAGATGCTCCTCGGGGGCGGGGCGGGCGCCTGCCGCCATATATGAACTTTCCTGCTCGGACAGTCCTGCTCACGACGGAGGCCACATTAAGTGGCCTCCTGTTCGTGCGGAACTCGCGATAAAGTTCATATATGGCGGCAGGCGCCCGCCCCGCCCCCGAGGAGCTCCCATCGCAAATGTGCGGAGCAAAGCTCCGCACACCAACTTATTCTTTCAGCCAAAGCACGCCGGAAATTCGACGCAGGCTGGCTAACCTTGCCGGACGCTGTCGACGCCGAACCAGCTCAGAAGCTATATCGATACAGAAAGGTCCCCGACCGGAGGGGCCGGATATAAGGTTTATCGCGAGTTCCGCACGCAAAGAAGGCCACTTAATGTGGCCTTCGTCTTGCGCAGGACTGTAGAGCAGGAAACCTTATATCCGGCCCCTCCGGTCGGAGACCGCACCCGTACGACTACAGCGTCATGTTTGGATCGGCGTCGACGTCGAACGGCGAGATTTCACCTCGGTCGAATTTACGGCGAGCGACCTCCGCGATCATGGCGGCGTTATCGGTGCAGGCAGACAAGGGCGGCACCGTTACGCGGATTCCCTGACGCCCGAGTTTCTTGATCATCATCTCGCGCAGATGCGGGTTGGCCGAGACGCCGCCGCCGATGCAATACTCCTTGCACCCGGTAGCATGCAGGGCGTTTTTGGCCTTCTTGTACTGCACGTCAAAGACCGCCGCCTCAAACGAAGCCGCCAAATCGGGCAGATGAATCGTGCGCCCGGCCTTGGTCTCCTGCTCGATGTAGAGCGTCACCGCCGTCTTGAGGCCCGAAAGCGAGAAGCGGTAGTCGCCCCTGCTGTTCAGCGCGCGGGGGAAATCGATCGCCTTAGGGTTGCCCGTCTCGGCAAGCTTGGAGATGATGGGGCCTCCGGGATAGCCAAGGCCCAGTGCCTTTGCCACCTTGTCGAAGGCTTCGCCCACGGCGTCGTCCAGCGTCTCGCCAAGCACCTCGTAGTCGCCCCATGCCCTTACGTGCACGAGCATGGTGTGCCCGCCCGAAACAAGCGTAAAGATAAACGGCGGCTTGAGGTCGGGCTGCGCCAACAGGTTGGCAAACAGGTGACCCTCCAGATGATTGACGCACACCAGCGGTTTGCCGGCAGCATACGCAAAGCCCTTGGCAAAGGCGACACCCACCACCAAGGCACCCACCAGGCCCGGACCTTGCGTCACGCCCACGGCGGCAAGCTCACTTGGTGCAATGGCTCCGCCCGTAAGGCCCAGCGACGCTGCGGCGTCCTCGAGTGCCGCGTCCACGACGCTCACGATGACCTCAACGTGCTTGCGCGAGGCAATCTCGGGTACCACGCCGCCAAAGCGGGCATGAAAATCAATCTGCGTCGACACCTGGTTGGCCAGCATCTTGCCGTTCGCATCGATAATTGCCACGGCTGTCTCGTCGCAGGAGCTCTCGATGGCAAGCACCAGGCGGCGGCGCTCGATTTCGGCACGCTCCTCAGCGGTGCGTTCGGGCGCGGGCAGCGGCCATACACGCTGTTCGGCAGCCGTCGGCTCGGGCGAGGCATTGTCGAGAGGAAGCACCAGGGGCAGCGGCGCCGTCATGACGATGGCATCCTTGCCGGCACCGTAATAGCCACGGCGACGACCCGCCTCGGTAAAGCCCAGGGCGGCATAGAGTGCAATTGCGGCCTCGTTGCCGTCCTCAACCTCAAGCGAAGCCGTGGTGCAGCCGAGCATCTGCGCGTCATAGCTCACGTGCGACAGAAGCTTGCGGGCGATGCCCTCGCGACGATGCGCCGGATCGACGGCAACGTCCATAATCTGCACGTCCCCGTCGACGACCATACCGCCGGCAAGACCCAGCAGACAGCCGTCGTCGTGCGCCACCCACCAGCTACGCGGCGCGGCAACGTCCTCGCCCAGCTCGGACAGGAACATGCCCGGCGTCCACGCCTCGTGTCCGGCGCCTTCAAAGCAGGCGGTCTCCAGTGCGCTCGCGCCCTCGGCATCCGCCGCGCCCATGGGGCGGAATTGCAGATGACGTCCGGCAAGCTCGTCGGCAACACCTGTCACCTCACTCTGCGCGCTCTCGGCAAGGCCCAGACGCTTGCGCTCGTTTTCCTCGGCGTCCGAAAGGCGCGTATAGATCGGCAAGACGCGAGCCGGATCGCCATCGCCTGCGGCGTGCGCCATCAGCAGGCCCTCGCCCGAGGGCCACCACAGGTCTCGCTCCACGCAGCGCGCCGTCTCATCCTCGCCCAGCAGTTTGCCATAACGCACGAGACCGTCACCAGTCAGCTGAACCTGATCCCAGTCCGCGGTCTGGCGCCACTCATCAAGCGCCACGGCGGCCTTGACCACGCGCTCGCGCTCAAACAGACGCTCGGGGCCCTCATCCCCCAGCACATAGAGCGCCGGGTACACCTCGCCGCGCATGGCATCGGCAAGAACACCAAGCTTGCCGCGCACGCCGGCCTTCCATGCCGTCCAGGCGCAAGCATCGAGCGTCGACACGCCCAGCAACGGCACATTGGCACCGTGCGCCAGACCCTTTGCGGTGGAGATGCCGATACGCACGCCCGTAAACGAGCCGGGACCGCGACCGACCACATAACAGCCGACATCGCTGCGATCCAGGCCGGCCTGCTTCAGTAGGTCATCAACAGTATTCACGAGCTCCACGTTGGCATGGCGGCGACACAGATGGTCCCCACTTACCAGCTTTGCCTCGCCTGTCTGCACGTCAATCCAGCTTGCCGCGCAGGCAAGCATGTCGGTCGAGGTATCGAGCGCCACCACCAGCGCGTTGTCGTTATGCAAGCTCATCTTGTACAGCCTTATCAATCAAATGGGAAAGCTCCATTGCGCGGTCACCGTGCGCCTCAAGCGTTATCGTTCGCACATCGCTGTCGCCCTCATCACGCTTGAGCGTCACCGAAAGATACTCATCCGTCAGCTCGTCCTGGAATTGTTCGCCCCATTCCAGCAGGCAAGCACCCTCATAGCCCAGCACATCGAAAATGCCCGTATCCTCGAGCTCGTAGGCATGCTCCAGGCGGTATAGATCAAAGTGAAACAGCGGAATACGACCTTGATCGTGAACGGCCATGAGCGCAAACGTAGGACTCGTAACCATATGCCCATCGCCCAGCCCGCGCGAGACGCCCTTGGTAAAGTGAGTTTTGCCCACTCCCAGGCCACCGGTCAGGATGAGCACATCGCCGTCCTCAAGGCACGGTGCAATTAGCTCGCCAAAGTACTCCGTATCGGCAGCGCAAGTCGTTTTGTAAGTACCTACCCCCAGGCGCTCCAGGGACATATATGCTCCTTATTATTCCGAGGCGTCCTCTGGTGCGGGATGTCGCTCCAGATAATCGCCCAGCATCTTAAAGTCTTCCTCCAGCAGCTCCTGCCACGCCGGATTGCGCAGCGCTGCTGCCGGATGGAAAGTGGGCATTACTACAAAATGCCCCATCTGGTGGAACCTGCCGCGCAGCTTAGTAATGCCAATCTCGGTCTTAAGCACAAAGTGCGTCGCGGGGTTGCCGAGCGTCACGATGATATCGGGCCAGATGCTTCGAATCTGCTCACGCAAAAACGGCGAGCAAGCCAGCACTTCCTCGGGACGCGGATTGCGGTTTCCCGGCGGACGGCACTTAAGCACGTTGGCAATGTAGACGTCTTCGCGTTTGAGCCCCGCCAGCGACAAAATGCCGTTGAGGTCCTCGCCTGCCGCCCCCACAAAGGGCTCGCCCTGCAAATCCTCGTTGCGGCCCGGCGCCTCACCAATAAACATCACGCGAGCGCGGGGGTTTCCCACGCCAAACACGATATTGTGACGCGACTGGTAGAGCTGGCAGAGGTGACAATCGCCCAGAACGGCCTCGATTTCCTCGAGTGCGACCTCACGTGGTGCCTGATGGGTATGGCCGGGGATGTGCATGACGCCCATAACGGCTCCTACACGTAGACCTTGTCGAGACGCATGCCAAAGCCGCAGGCGACCTCGTAGTTAATCGTTCCGCGCAGTCGGGCCATCTCGTCCATAGTGATTTCGGCATCGCCATCGCGGCCGACAATGATCATCTCGTCACCATACTCGGCCTCGGGAATCTCGTGTGCCGGGTTGGACTGAATGGCGACCATAAACTGGTCCATGCAGATATTGCCAACCTGATGCACGCGCTCGCCGCGATACAGCACATCCATACGATTGGAAAGCGTACGCGATAGGCCATCGGCATAACCGATCGGCAGCGTGCAGATCTGGACGCGCGTACGCGGTACGCGGTAGGTAAAACCGTAGCCCACGCCCTCACCCATCGCAGGGTGTGCCACGCGCGTCACACGCGCATGGACGCTCATAACGGGATCAAGCTGCATCACGCGGCCACTCAGCTCGCACGGCTGCATGCCATACAAGCCAACGCCGGCGCGGATCATATCAAAATGCATCGAGGGGTCGAGCATCGAGGACGGCGTGTTGGCGCAGTGCACGATACCGCACTCAAAGCCCGCATCCTTAATGGCCTGAACGGCCTCGGTAAAGCGCTGACACTGCAGCTTGTAGTCCCAGCCCGAAGGTTCATCGGCCGTGGCGAAGTGCGTAAAGACGCCGTCGCACTGAATACCGCGATGGAAATTAATACCGCGGACAAAGTCGAGCACCTGCGTGTAGTGAACGCCGATACGATTCATGCCCGTCTCGATGGCGAGATGATACTTGCCCACTTTGCCCGCCGCGACGGCGCATTCGCCATACGCAAGAGCAAAGTCAGACGTATAGACCGAAGGCATGATATCAAACTCGAGCAACGTCGGAATGGCCTCGATAGGCGGCTCGCTTAGGATGAGGATGGGTTTCGTAATCCCGCCCTGTCGGAGCTCGACGCCCTCGTTAACCGTCGCCACGGCAAACATGTCGGCACCGGCCGAATACATGATCTTGGCGCACTCAACAGCTCCATGACCATAAGCATCGGCCTTGACCACGCAGCACAGGCGCTGACGTGGATTCAGCAAGTTCTTATAGGCCCTCGTGTTGCGACGGAGCGCCCCGCGGTCGATCTCGACCCAGGACCAGCGCGTCAAATCGGCTTTATTCATGATTAGTCATCCGACCCTTCGTCCATGATTCCCAGATCTTCGAGCGCATCCTTTGCCGCCAGCTCCATGGCAGGACCGATCAAGTCGATAAGATCGGTCGCGATAACGCTCTTCTCACCATACTCCGTCGCCGCGGCAAAACCGGCGTAGCTGTGAAGTGCGACGGCGTACGAATACAGCAACTCCCAACGATCCATCTCGTCGCGCATGGTGGCAAGCGTGCCGGCCAAAATACCCGCGAGAACATCACCCGAACCAGCAGTTGCCAGAGAAGCCGGACCCGAGAGCGGCAGCAGTACACGCTCAACGCCACAGATAGCCGTCGTCGGCCCCTTGGCAATGACCACCAGATTGTCGGAGCCTGCAGCCCAGACAACCTTCTGCGCGGCTGCAATCGCGGTACCAAGGTCGTTCACCTCGTCACCGGCAACCAGACGCGAAAGCTCACGATAGTGCGGCGTCATAACCAACGGCTGCTCGCGACGATACATCTCGGGGTTACTATCAATACCGTCAATGGCAATCTTAGCAAGGCAGTTGAGTGCATCGGCATCCAAAATAAGCGGTACATCAAGCTCGAGCAAGCCCGAAACCACCTGCATAGCGCCGGCAGACGTCGTCATACCGGGACCGCACAGTACACAGCTGTACTTCTTTGCAATCTCGCACACCGTCATGCGCGCAGCGGCGCCAAAGGAGCCGCGGGAATCAGACGGAATAGCAAAGACGGGAATCGAAGGAAGTGCCATGCGAATAAGATTGGCGCAGGCGTCAGGAGCCGCGACTGCCACGTAACCAGCACCCGCGCGAGCTGCAGACTTGGCCGCCATAATGGCAGCGCCAGGATATTGCGCAGATCCGGCGACAATAAGCACAGAGCCACGGGAATACTTATCGATATTCGTAGGTAGTGGAGCAAAGTAATCAACTAAGTCACCGGGCTCGACAATCTCGGCAGCGTGGTCGACATCATCGATGACCTCGTCAAGACGGTCGTAAAGATTGCCGCAGATCAAATCGCCAGCATACTCAGGGCCATCAGCGCTATACAGACCAATTTTGGGCGCAATCATCGTCACCGTATGCTCGGCACGAATGCAGTCGTCATCAACAACGCCCGTCTCGGCATTCAGGCCCGAGGGGACATCAATGGATACGACACAATCGGCGCATTCATTGACCGTAGGAATCCAGATGGAGAACGGCGCACGCAGATTCCCGTGGAACCCGGTACCAAAAATGGCATCGACAACAACATCGGCCTTATCGATCAAAACCTCAAGTTCGTCACGCGAGGGGCCGACGCAAACGTGCACATCGCGGCCGGAAGTACGACGAGCAACATGACGTGCCAGAGCAGCAGGAATCTCATCCGGCTCAACCGGAGAAACGATATCCACGTCCACACCCTTATGGCTCAGGATATCGGCGGCAACCCAACCGTCGCCGCCATTATTACCAAAACCGACCAGAACGAGAACCCGATCGGGATTGAGCTTCAAGACCTCGTTGGCGGCAAACTCACCCGCTAGCTCCATAAGCTCGGCCTTCGAAGTCCCTTCGCGTTCGATGATATCCTCGAGACGAACGACTTCTTCGGTACTCAAAACCGGTTTCATCTATGCTCCTAGCGTATCTTGCGAAGCATCGCCCAGGTGCTCCGTCAATGCTGAATTCTGCAGCTGCTCAAGCTCATCTAAAACAGAGCGAGCCTCTTTAAATGTCTGCGCTACGCGTTTCTTGGTACTCACCTTTTCCTCTTTTGGCTTAGGCCGGGCATCTTCGGTAATCGCGATGGCATTCGCAACGGCTAATTCTCCTGTAAGCGTAATGGAAAGAGCGACCTCAACAACACCCAGCTCTTGAGCGATCTCGAGAGCACGGCCCGAAAGCAGCGCTTTCGGTTTGCCGAGTTTATCACGCGTAACCGAAACATCCTTGCGACCAACGCCTTGACTAAAACCCGTGCCGAGAGCTTTAAGTACCGCCTCGCGCGAAGCAAAGCGGCTGGCATAGTGAGCAGCGGGACGCGATGATGCATCACAATACGCACGCTCTTCTTCGGTAAACACACGCCGAGCAAACGACGGCGTCTTTTCAAGTATTGATTTCATACGGGAAATCTCGACGATATCAACGCCGATACCAGCTTCAGCCATGTTCACCTCCATATCGCACAGACTAAGTTATTGTAGCCCGTTCACAGAAGATGCGACAAACGAGGGTTATAAAACACAGCTACTATGTGAGACAAAAGCCCGTAAACGCAAAAAGGGGGAGGCCGCGAGGCCTCCCCCTTCTCAGTTCAAGCGTACGGCTCGGTGCCGTCCACCGGTCAGCGGCGCCCTGGCCTCCCACGGGCTGACCCCGCAGTACTCTCGGCGCGATGGGGCTTAGCTTCCGGGT
>CABUQY010000027.1 GCA_902493915.1 uncultured Collinsella sp. | reverse complement strand
GGAAAAGGAATTTCTCGGGGCCGCCTCTCGGCGGCCTTGCGAAAAACAAATCCAAGTTAGACCATTTCAAATGGTTCGATGTCTGCCCGGATGCGACACAGCTTGTGTGTCCATCCTCGCAGTATCCGGTTCTCAAGGTGCACGCCCCGCGGCTCATCCGGTCCGACCGGGCCGCGCGGCAAGGAGATATATTGCCAGACCGCGAAGCCCTGTGGGACGTCAATTCCACTCTTCACAAGTCCTACACAACATATTGCTTTCTATAGGTAATAGAAAGACTGGTGTGGATCTTCCGCACGTATCAGATGATGACCCTTTGGTTCAGGAATATATAGAGATCGGTCACCTGTAAGTGTTTATCTACCCGCGCTTTTAGCAATGTAGACCAGCGCTTTCGATAAAAAAAGAGGGAGCGCCGCGCACAACGCGACACTCCCCTAGCGATTCAAGAGAACCTATTAGGCCTCGAGAGCCTTCTTGGCGATGGTAGCCAGCTCGTTGAAGGACTCGATGTCCTCGTAAGCCATCTGAGCCAGGACCTTGCGGTCGAGCTCGATGCCGGCAACCTTCAGGCCGTGCATGAACTGAGAGTAAGAGATGTCGTTCAGACGAGCAGCAGCGTTGATACGAGTGATCCAGAGAGAACGGATCTCGCGCTTCTTGTTGCGGCGATCACGATACTGATACTGCAGGGAGTGCTGGACCTGCTCTTTAGCATGCTTGTAAGTACGCGAAGCGGCACCGTAGTAACCCTTCGCACGGTGCATAACGGTACGGCGCTTCTTCTTGGCGGCAACAGCGCGCTTAATACGTGCCATGTTCTATCAACTCCTAGACGGTAAAACGAAAAACGGGAACGCGAACTTAGGCGAGACGCGACTTGATGACCTTGCGGTCGGCAGCGGCGATCTCGGTCTCCTGACGGAAGCCACGCTTACGCTTGGTGGACTTCTTGCTCAGGATGTGGCTCTTGAAAGCCTTGGCGCGCATAAGCTTGCCGGTACCAGTCTTGCGGAAACGCTTCTTGGTGCCGCTGTGGGACTTCATCTTAGGCATGAAATACTCCTTAATCGGTTACAGAACACTAGTTACTTGGTATCGCTTGCCGCTTTATCCTCATCGAAGGCGCCCTTAATCGGGGCGAGCAGCATAAGCATGTTACGGCCTTCCATTTTAGGCTTGGACTCGACCGTAGCGTAAGGCTTGAGATCCTCGGCGAGACGCTCGAGAACGTTAAGGCCCTGCTCCGGGTGAGCCATCTCACGGCCGCGGAACATGATGGTGATCTTAACGCGTGCGCCCTTCTTGAGGAAACGCAGAACGTGGCCCTTCTTGGTCTCGTAGTCGCCAACGTCGATCTTGGGTCGGAACTTCATTTCCTTGACCTCGACCTTGGACTGGTTCTTACGAGCAGCCTTGGCCTTCATGGCCTGCTGGTACTTGAACTTACCGTAGTCCATGACCTTGCAGACCGGCGGCTCCGCGTTGGGAGCGATCTCGACCAGGTCGAGACCCTGATCGTCGGCGACGCGCTGGGCATCGCGGATGGCGAACAGGCCGAGCTGAGAGCCATCGACGCCAATCAAACGGCACGAAGATGCAGTAATCTCGTCGTTGATGCGGGTGTCATCAGACTTAGCTATTTTCCCTACCTCCATTCATAAAAAAATAACCCGGCGCTTCTCAGCAACCAGGTCGTACACATAGACATCCTCGATTTGAGGAAGAGAATCTAATTTGTATGACCAGTCAGCTGCTCATTGGCGCCAAAAGGTGGGAACCCTCGGGTTCCTCTTTAGGGCATTGCGGGAACAACGCCTTGCGAATAATAACACGTACAGCGCGTTATCACATTACGTACACGAAAAAGGGGCCTTGACCCCCTTGAACGCTCGCTTGCATGTATGGTGCCCGAGGCGAGACTCGAAGGGCCTTCGCTTCGCGAAGCCCCGGGCTTCGGGCGCGTGGCGCCCTCGCCACGCTCCGCTACAGACAGGCCACAGGCCTGTTTGCTTAACGCTTCGCGCGCTCACGCGAGTTCGGCACGAAAAAGGGGGCCGCAACCCCCTTGAACGCTCACTTGCATGTATGGTGCCCGAGGCGAGACTCGAACTCGCACGTTGTTGCCAACGGTGGATTTTGAGTCCACTGCGTCTGCCAATTCCGCCACTCGGGCACGCAATGCGTGAGTAAGTTTATCACAGCTTTCTACCGATTAGTCCGAAAATGGAACTTCGAGCATTTCGATGAGTTCGACCGTGCGTAGCATCTCGCGCTGACGGCATCCGCGACCGTCGACCGAAGCCTCACCCATCTGGTTATCGTAAGGGTCCTCGCGCATGCCGTCGAAAGAGGGCTCAAACTCTGCCTGGAATCGATTGTTGGCCACCATACGCCATGGGTCGAGATTGCCAAAGTAGTGACGGCGGCGCCACTCCTCCCCCATCCTGTGAGCAGAAGATCCAAATGACACGTCGGCGTTGAGCCAACCGGTCTGCGGCGTATAGAACTCTGCCCAGTCGTGCGACCCCACCGAATCGGGCGCAACGTACAGGCCGCTCTGCCAACGGGCAGGCACGCCCGCGATACGGCACATGGTGATAAACGTGAGCGCCATAACGCCGCAATCGCCGCGGAGCGAATGCGCGCAGTCATCGGCAATAGATCCCAAAAGCAAGTACGGCGGCTGATAGCGATAGTCGATATGCTGCGTCAGATAATCATAGATAGCACGAGCGCGATCGAGCGGATCCTCGAGTCCGTCAACAACACCGGCCGTCAGCTGCTGCAGATACGGCGTGAATGCAATGTGCGGACGGTCCTCGGAAATATCCTCGGGCAGAGGCGCGTCCATACGCGGATGAACCGGAAGTGTGCCACCGTAGACATCACAATAAGCAGCATCGATGTGATAACGATAAGTCACCGAGAATGAGCGCTCACTCGAAGAAGACCACGAGGCGGTACGCGCCGAAGCGTTCGCGGGAGCAACAGCACCCTCCGGCGTCATGTCGAGAATCTCGACCCGAGACTGCTGACGGCAGGCAGCCGCGACGGGAAGCCAAGCGCAAACGGTCTCTCCCTCCAGAGCGCCGGGGACAGACACGGACGCTTTAAGCGTAATGACGCGAGCCAATCCGTTTTGCGACTCCATCTCCTTGAGCATCTCGTCGCGCAGTGCTATTCCGTCCGTAGAATCGGGACGCATGCCGGGGACCTCTTTGGGATATACGCGAAGCGAATCGAGGAAGTTGTCGAGAACGAACAGCTCGCCATCGATAAAGCGCAAGTCAATACGCTTACGGTCAATCAGATCGTCAAACTGCTCCTCGGTAAACTCAGGCCACTCCTCGCGAATCATCGCAATAGCTCGATCGCGCGACACCGAAAAATGAAGCGGCGTCTCAAGCATGCGATACCGCTCGGCACGAACGCAGGCAGCAAGCGAGGGATCGGGATCTTGGGCAAGTAGGCGGTCGCAAGCCTCAATAGCCTGCGAAAGATACCCCGCGTCCTTAAAACGCAGAATCTCGGGTGGCAAGCCAACATCTAGAAAACGGAAGTCATCATTGCAAACATCAACAGAGCAACCAACAGGACCCTCGTCAATAACCTTCCCATCCGAAGGCAGCACATTAATAACAGCCATACCAAACTCCAAGTCATTAGAACTCTTGAAGTCCATTGTAGCGAGATAAAAAGAAAGCCCCAATAAAGGAACCCTCAACACCGATAAACGGCACCTATAAAAAATGAATTCAGCCCAGTAACCCTGTGGCGAGTTAACGAAGGAGGCCCCGTTCACCCGAAGCTTTTCCCATTGCGCGACTTCTGGCAAAGCCAGGTGAGCGCAAGGGAAAAGCGTAGGGTGAACGGGGCCTCCGACGGGAAAGTTAAACCGCTACTTACGCCTTGTTGACGGAGCCAAACTCCTCCATGAGCTCCTTGGTGCGGGCAACGATGTTGTCGCGACCAGGCTTGAGGAGCTTGCGGGGGTCAAAGCCCTTGCCCTGCTGATCCTTGCCAGCCTCGATATACTCGCGAACGCCCTTGGCGAAGACGAGCTGCAGATCGGTGTTGACGTTGATCTTGGAGATACCCAGGGAGATGGCCTTCTTGATCTGATCCTCGGGGATGCCGGTACCACCGTGCAGAACGAGGGGCAGGTCGCCGGTCTGAGCCTTGATCTCGCCCAGACGCTCGAAGGAAAGGCCAGCCCAGTCGGCGGGATACACGCCGTGGATGTTGCCGATACCGCAGGCGAGGAAGTCGACGCCCAGGTCAGCAATCTGCTTGCACTCAGCGGGGTCAGCGAGCTCGCCGTTGGAGGTCACGCCGTCCTCGGTGCCGCCGATGCCGCCGACCTCGGCCTCGATGGACATGCCCTTGGAGTGGGCAAGCTCAACGAGCTCCTTGGTGCGGTCGAGGTTAAGCTGGAAGGTCTCCTCGTGAGAGCCGTCATACATGATGGACGTGAAGCCGGCCTCGATGCACTTGAAGCAGTCCTCGTAAGAACCGTGATCGAGGTGAAGGGCGACGGGAACGGTAACGCCCGTGGCCTCGACGGCAGCCTTGACCATGTCGGCGCAGACCTTGAAACCGCCCATCCACTTGGCGGCACCAGCGGTGCACTGAAGGATCAGCGGAGACTTGGCCTCCTCGGCGGCCTGGAGAATAGCCAGGGTCCACTCGAGGTTGTTGGTGTTGAAGGCACCGAGAGCGTACTTGCCGGCCTCGGCCTTCTTGAGCATGTCTGCTGCGTTGACGAGCATAAAAGAAACCTCCTGTAAGGTTGCTCCGATAACGCCTGAGATTTTACCACGACATACCCGAGCATAAACGTTCGTTTGTTCACGAATACCATCCGATTGGACAAATTTTGACCGTTTGCCCCACAGAATCGACCCACTGGGGAAAATAGCTTGACGATTGAGCGGTCTTCGTGGTTCGAAAGACGGCTTCGAGCCTACATCTGCATAAACGGATTCTGCATAAGTTCGCGCGCCATCGTGGTCGAATCGCCATGGCCCGTCAAGCAAACGGTATCGGGCGGAAGCGTCTTGGCAAGTTTGGAGAGCGAGCGCATAATCGCCGCCTCGTCACCGCCGGAAAGATCGGTACGACCGTGGCTGCCCGGGAAAAGCGTGTCGCCCACAAAGGCGATGTTCCCCTGCTCGGTCGCGGCGAACAGGACGATGCCGCCCGGCGTATGCCCCGGCGTCTCGATCACCTGCAGACAGACGTCGCCCACCTCGATTGTATCGCCCTCGGCAAGCAAGCGCGTCGGCTCACCCGGATCGGGCGTCTCGATACCCCACATGGCGCGCTGCTCCTCGATATTTGCGCGAGGTACCGTCACGTCCTTAGCGCACAACTCATATAGCGCGCCGTCGCCAACAACAGCTCGAACCCCGGCGACCCCGCCAACATGGTCGGCATGACCGTGCGTGCAGACAGAGCCGAGTACGCGCACCTCGGGATGCGCGGTGCGGATATACTCCACAAGACGCTCGCCCTCCCACGCCGGATCGACGATTAAGCACTCATCATTCGAAATCACGGCGTAACTGTTGGTCTGAATCGGGCCGTTGACGAGTGTCTCAATCGAAGCCGCACCTCGGGGTGTCAGGTCCAAAGTCATATCGCCCATGCGCATACCCTCCTTCTAAAATACGTTCGAGGCACCAAACGATGCCTCGAACGTAACCAATATCTATGATGCTGAGAGGCTCTCGCACCTACACACGGCGCTTGAGCTGAGCTCCGCCTTCGCCGGGCATAAGACGGCGAGCGTCGTAGACCGAATCGACACTGCTGATGGAAGCCAGCAGCGGATCCAGACCGCTCGCGTCCGAGATCTCGACCATAAAGCGCAGGGTTGCAATACCCTCGCGGTTGGTCGACGTGGCGGCAGAAAGGATATTACCGCCCGCATCGCCAATGGCAATGGTGACATCCTTGAGCAGGCCCATGCGGTCCAGGCACTCGACCACGATCTCGACCTGGAAGAGGGTGTCGGCAGCGCCGTCCCACTCCACATCGATCATGCGCTCGGGATGTTCCATAAGACCCTTGACGTTAGGGCAGTTGGCGCGATGCACCGAAACGCCGCGACCGCGCGTGATGAAGCCGACGATGTCGTCGCCCGTCACGGGGTTGCAGCAATGAGCCAGACGGACCAGCAGGCCGCTGTTGCTCTCGCCCTTGACGATAATGCCGTTACTGGCGCTCTTGCCGCGCTTTTGCGGCTTGCGGTTGGAGCCGCGAGCGGGCTGCTTCACGACCTCGGCGATAGCCTCGGCCTTGGTGAGCTGTTCCTCGGGCTTGGGGTCCAAGATTTGCTCGACCTTATTGCCCACAGCGCGCGGGGCAACCTTGCCGGCGCCGACGGCGGCAAACAGGTCCTCGAGCTGCTTGAAGTTAAACTGCTCCGCCACGGCGTTGAGTGCACGCGTCGAACGCGGCGTAGAAATGCCATAGCCACGCTTACGCAGGTCCTTGGCCAGCATATCGCGACCGGCGGCAGCGTCGTCGTCCTTGGTCGCAGCGGCAAAATAGCGGCGGATCTTTGACTTGGCGGAAGGTGTCTTAACGATCTTGAGCCAATCGCGCGACGGCTTGGAACTCTTGTTAGTCAGGATTTCAACGCGGTCGCCCGTCTTGATCTCGTGCGTGAGCGGAGCCACCGCACCGTTGATTTTGGCGCCGACGCAGTGGTTTCCCACCTCGGTGTGAACGGCATAGGCAAAGTCGAGCGGCGTGGAGCCGGCACGAAGCGCCATGACCTCGCCTTTGGGCGTGAAGACAAAGATCTCCTGATCGAACAGATCGACCTTCAGCGAGTGCAGGTATTCCTTGGCATCGGTGATCTCGTCGGAAGCCGCCCAATCGAGCGAATGCTTGAGCCAGTTGATCTGGTCGTCCAAACGTTGAGCGTCATTGGTCTTGGAAGCAGACGATCCGCCCGACTTCTTATATAGCCAGTGGGCGGCAATGCCGTACTCGGCCTGCTCATGCATCTCGTAGGTTCGAATCTGAATCTCGAGCGGACGAGCCGTAGGGCCGATGACCGTCGTGTGGAGCGACTGGTAGTTATTGACCTTAGGCATGGCGATATAGTCTTTAAAGCGACCAGGCATGGGGTGCCACAGCGTATGCACCGCACCGAGCGTGGAGTAGCAATCGCGCACCGAATGGGTAATAACGCGCAGCGCCACCAGGTCGTAGATCTCGGAGAACTCCTTGCCCTTGCGCTTCATCTTTTGGTAGATGGACCAATAGTGCTTGGAGCGGCCGTTGATCTGGAAGTCCTCCAGACCAATGCGGTTGAGCTCATCGGTAAGCGTCTTGATGGTCTCGGCAAGATAGCGTTCGCGGACCTCGCGCGACTCAGCTACCATACGCGCGATGCGCTGGTAGGCATCGGGCTCCAGGTAGAAGAAGGACAGGTCCTCGAGCTCCCACTTAATAGAGCTCATGCCCAGGCGGTCGGCCAAGGGCGCGTACACGTCCATGGTCTCGCGCGCCTTAAACAGGCGACGATCCTCGCGCAGGGCTGCCAGCGTTCGCATGTTGTGCAGACGATCGGCAAGTTTAACGATGATGACGCGAATGTCCTTGGACATGGCGAGGAACATCTTGCGCAGCGTGAGCGCCTGCTTCTCGTCCATGCTGTCGACTTCGATGTTGGTGAGCTTGGTCACGCCATCGACGAGCTCGGCCACCGTATCGCCAAACAGGCCGGAAACATCGGCGAGCGAGGTCTCAGTATCCTCGACGGTATCGTGCAGCAGCGCGGCGCACACCACATCGCAGTCCATCTTGAGATCGGCCAAAATGATGGCAACCTCGACGGGATGGTTAATGTACATCTCGCCCGAGCGGCGCTTTTGGTTGCAGTGCTTCTCGGCGGCAAAGCAGTAGGCCTGCTCAACCTTAGAAAAGTCGTCCTCATTCATATACTTGAGGCACAGGCGCTCCAGCTTGTCGTAGCTGTCCGCCATAATCTCGGGCGGCAGCTCATCGGCATGCTTATAGTGCTCCATCTCCGAAAACGGCTGGAGGGTGGAATCATGGGCGGTACGGGCTGCGGCATCCATCGAGGTCCCCTTCCCCTAGGCCCGCGGTACGATCGGGCGGTTAACTTTGGCTAGCATATCAGAAGCGCACGAATCGAGTGCCCAACTCCGGAAAGCCGAAAACTCCATGCGCGAGCGCAAGCCCTCCAAATAGCGAATTGACCTGCTCAATTGCACGCGGCCGGGGTTTTCGGCCATCGCGATGCGACGAGTGTCGTCAAACCCCGAAACTCGACAGAAACCAAGCTCTTCGAAGATTCCCAGGCCGCTTTCCACCGAACGCTCGTCGACCGGCGTGCGAGCATCGATGGCAAGGCACATCTGCGCGATGTCGATATCGCTCGCACTAAAGGAATCGTCCCCGGTTTTGCCGCGGTTGGAGCGCCACATGGTCTGCAGTGCGCGATAGAGTGTGACGAGCTCGTCGCGCTCGGGCGCGTAGCAGTTAAGCAGGCGCTCGTTGATGCGGGCGTCACGCGACGAATAGAGCAGATGGATCACAGCGGGTTGGCCATCGCGACCGGCGCGGCCGCTCATCTGGTTAAACTCAATGCCGCCAAACGGCATGTGATAGAGCACGACATGGCGAATATCGGGAAGGTTGACGCCCTCGCCAAAGGCGGATGTCGAGACGATGCAGCTGAGGCTGCCGTCTCGAAACGCCTCCTCTACGCGATGGCGGTCGGTGCGCGTAAGGCCAGCGTTATAGAACGCGATACGGGTCGCACAGTCGGGAACGCGTTTGCGTAGTGTCTTGGCGAGCGCCACGGACTGGTCGCGCGAATTGACGTAAATGACGGTCTTCTCCCCCGTCGCCACGATCGACACCAAACGGTTCTCGCGGCTCGCAAGATCTCGGTCGTCCTCGAGCTGCAGGTTCTCGCGCACCGTCTCGTCGACCACCGTGTGAGTGATCGGAAGCATGCGGGCAAGCTCGGCCACGACCGGAGCCGTCGCGGTGGCCGTCGCGGCCATAACGCCCGGGTCGCCCAGGGCTTTGAGGATATCGGGCATGTCGAGATAGGCGCTGCGGTCGCCGCCCTTGGCAAGGCCAGCGTGGTGCGCCTCATCGATAACGACAAAACCGATGCGCCCCGAACGCGCAAAGCGGTCGCGGTGAATGGACAGGAACTCGGGCGTCGTGAGCACGATACCGGTGCGGCCCGAAGCCAGGCCGGCGAACACGTCATCGCGTGCGGCCTCCACGGTCTCGCCGGTCAGCACGCCAACGCCAATACCAAGCGCTGCCATCGTCGACGAGAGGTGATAGGCCTGGTCGGCAACGAGCGCGCGCAGCGGATAGACAAAGATGCTCGCACGCCCGCGAAGAACCGCCTCGCGCGCGGCATGCACATGGAAGATGAGCGACTTGCCGCGCCCCGTTCCCATAACGGCCAGAACACTTTGGTGATCGGCCAGGGCATCGAGCGCCTCGACCTGCGCGCGGTGCGGCTGGTTCGAGCCTATAAAGCTATGGATAAGCGAGCGCGTCAGCTCGGTATAAGAAAGCCGGGCGAGTGTCTCGCGCTTACGCGACTCCAGGCGCAGGCCGGAATCCGCCGGCTGCACGCCACGACGAAGCTCGCATGCCGGATCGTCGACGCTGGGCAGCGTGGTATCGCGGACCAGAACATCCTTGATCATGAGCTTGGGCTTCACACGCCCCTGCCAATGCTCGGCAACGGCCTCGAACACCAAGTCGACGGCGCTGTCGCAATTGATGAGCCTATCGATCTGCGGCACGCGGAACATGATGGCCGGCACGCTCGCGGCGCCATCGGTCGCCACAAAGCGCATGTGCTCGCCGGTTTTGCCCACCACGGCGCGATCGCACATCGTCACGCCCTCGGCGGCCAGCAGCGGCACCTTGTTGCCCTGGCCAAACGGCTCAAGACGGGAAATCTGCTCTATAGTCTCGATATTCAGCTCGGAAAGGTCGACCGTGGCGACAACCTCGTCGATGTCTTCAAAGTCCTCGGCGGGAATCTCCGATAGCACGGCGGAAAGGCGACGACGGAATTCATCGAGCTTGGATGCCTCGATGGTCACACCCACCGCACCGGCATGTCCGCCGCGACGAATCAGCAGGTCGGAACAGCGCTCGACGGCGTCAAACAGGTTAACTTTGCCCACCGAGCGACCAGAGCCGCGCGCGATACCGTCCTCGATCGAGAACAGCAGCGCCGGCACGTGATAGCGGTTGGTCAGACGGCTTGCCACGATGCCCTTGACACCCTCGTGCCAGCCTTCGCCGCCCACAACGATCGCGCGTCCGCCGTCATAGGTCTCCTCGACCTTTGCCATGGCATCGCGCGTGAGCTCCGCCTCGATCTCACGGCGCTGGCGGTTGATTTCCTCGAGCTCAGCCGCCAGCGCGCTTGCTTCGATGGGATTGCGGGCAAGCAGCAGGTCGAGCGCCAGCTTGGGATCAGCCATGCGGCCGGCAGCGTTTAAGCGGGGAATGAGCGAGAATGACAGGCCATCCGCCGTAATGTTCGAAAGGTCCGCCTTGGCAAGCGCGGCAAGCGCGATATAGCCTGGGCGAGCGGTTACGCGCATCTGTTGGATGCCCTCGGCAACCAGCGCGCGGTTCTCGGGCGTGAGCGGCATCATGTCGGACACGGTGCCCAGCGCCGCGACCTCGATTAGAGAACGCCAATACGACGGCTTGCCCAGGCGCTCACCCAGGACTTGCACCAGCTTGAGCGCCACACCAGCACCGGCAAGCTCGCGCGAAGGGCCCTCGTCCTCGAGCTTGGGGTCGGTCAGGGGCACACCCTGCGGCACCTGGTCGGAGGGCTCGTGATGGTCCGTGACCACCAAATCGATCCCCAGGCTCTCCAGATAGGAAACCTCTTCCTTGGCGGCAATGCCGTTATCGACGGTCACGATCAGCTGGGGGCGAGCGAGCTCGTTAACGCGGTCGAGCGCCGCGCGCGAAAGACCGTAGCCCTCATCAAAGCGATGCGGAATAAACGGCGTAACATCGGCGCCAAACGTGCGCAGCGCCTCGGTCAACAGGCAGGTCGACGTAATACCGTCAACGTCAAAATCGCCAAAGACTGCAATGTGCTCGTGGTTGCGAATAGCACGCTCGACGCGGTCGGCGACGACCGACATGCCCGGGATAATGAGTGGGTCGGCCCAGTCGCGATCGAGCGAAGGCGTCAAAAACAATTGGCCCTCTTTGATGGAGCCAATGCCGTGCGCGACCATAATGCGCGCCACCAGCCCGGGAATGCCCAGACCAGCCGAAAGCTCCTTTTCGAGCTCGGGGTTTTGCTGAGCGACCGCCCAGCGATGCGTCGTCTTAAGCGATGACATAGGCACCCACCCCCGATAGGGGCAGGTCGCCGCGATACCTCTCACGGTTCATAGCGATGAGTCCTCTGTGTATGCCCGCTTCGGCAGGCAGATCTGTTGAACGGATTTATTATACCGTGCAGCGCGGACGCAAAACGCCGCGGTGCGCCGCGGTTTCGGCAAACGATGGCGGTAATGGTCTCGAAATAATCGAGCGTTTCAGCCGCACGGACGCATACGAGCGTCTAGCATATCCATACAAACGAGTTCGCGGATAAAGGGAGTCACGGGACATATGAAGCAATGGGCTGGACTGGGAAAGTTCCTCGCGGGGCATATGCAGATCATCGTTCCGATTTGCGTGGCGCTCGGCGTGCTCTTTCCCCAGCAGATCGGCGTGCTCAAGCCCATTGTTCCCGCCCTCTTCGCCTTTATGACGTTTCAGGGCGCGCTCAGCAACACTTTTCACCAGGTAGCCGAGGTGTTCCACCGTCCGCTGCACCTGATTCTGGCGCTGCTGGTCTCGGCAGTGCTTATTCCCATCGCGGCGTATGCCATAGGGTCACTCTTCTTTGGCTCCAACCCCAACCTTGTCTGCGGCATCGTGCTCGAGTACAGCGTGCCCGTGGCCGTCACCGCTTTTATGTGGATCAGCATGTTCGGCGGCAACGGCCCGCTCGCGCTCACCATCATCCTGACGTCCTCGGTTATCTCCCCTGTGACGATTCCGCTCACGCTTAAGCTCTTGCTGGGTGCCACCGTCTCGATCGATGTGCCGAGCATGATGCAAGACATGGCCTTTATGATCGCCATCCCCGCCGTGCTCGGCATCGTGATCAACGAGCTCACGCGTGGATGGGGACACGAGAAGCTCTCCCCCGTGCTCTCGCCCGCCTGCAAATTCATGATGATGGGCGTTATCGCCTCCAACTCCACCGCCATGAGCGAGTACGTGCTGCACATGAACGCGGTGCGCCTGGAAGTCGCCCTCTTTATTTTGGTCTTCGCCATCAGTGGCTTTGTCGTCGGTTTTCTGGTCGCCCATGCGCTGCATCTGCCATATAGCGAGACGACCACCATGTGCTTTACCTGCGGCATGCGTAACATCTCTTCGGGCGCCGTCATCGCCACGCAGTACTTTCCGGGCGAAGTCGTGTTTCCCGTCATGTGCGGAACGCTGTTTCAGCAGGTACTCGCCTCGCTTATCGGGCATCTCTTTGAGCGTCTGACCGGCGAGGAGCGCGCCGCCCAGCGCAAGCGCGTCGAAGCCGGCCGCGACGCCATGGCACGCTAGACTGTCCGCAGTGTGCGGGCGCTCACTTTACGATGTGAGCGCCTCCAGATGTGCGCGGAGTCGCTCTGCATCGACATCGAGCGTGGTCTCAGCATTGACCTGAGCCAGCCGATACCCGACAAAGTAGGGCGAAACCACCCAACGCGGCAGCGCCTTGGCAATGGTCCGACCGCCCAGGTGATAGAAGAACAGGTTGTACGACTCTGCGCGACCACCGTGGTGCTCGTTCAGGATATAGCGCAGAGCCACCTGGATCGCATCGGCGAAGAGATCCGCCTCGGCTTGGTCTCTCGTGTCATCGCTGGCAGCGATTCCCTGCGGGGCTGAAACGTTGACCTCAAAGAACCCCATGATGGGTTCGGTTGAGATGTTGACCGAAATCCTCCCCTGTTGCCAGACATTGATGCCCTCGAAATTGGCAGAAGTCAGCGAAGTGTAGCCGTCTTCCTGCTCCAAACCCACAATCTGCATGTGCGGATGAACGAGACTACCGCCCGAGAGCGGACCCTTGTTCTTGTACATGAGCACGCTTCGATACTGCTGTGAATCGATCATCTGCTGCCAGCAACCCAGGGCAAACCGCATCACATGGTGGAGTTCATCCGGCTCATAGGTCACCAGGTCGGCATCGTGATCGGCCGACTCGATCAGCACGGTTTGACGGGTGGCGCGCAGGGTCTTGAACTTATTCTCGAGCCAAATGCAATCGCCATCACGGCGAATGATGTCGGTGAGCCCTTCTGCATCGCAAAAGGGGCACGCGGTGCCGGGACGACGGTTGTCGTCGGGCTTACCGTTCGCCTGCTGAACGTCAAATACCAGCGCCACGGGTTATACCTCCAGCGGCACGATCTTGGTGCCATGGAGCTCGGAGACGCCCAGTGCCGCCGCCACGGTATCGCGGTTGACCGTGGAAATGCCGCCGCCGGGAAGGATGGTCAGGCGGTCTCCCGCACACTCGATAAGACGCGACAGATGCTCCAGGTTGTCCTCGATCGGCGTGCCGGCGGCACCGCCGTGCGTCAGGATGCGCGTAACGCCGCAATCGGCGAGTGTGTCGACGGCATCGAGTTGAGCCTCGGGCGAGAGCTGGTCAAACGCCATGTGGAAGGTGATGTCGATGGGCTCACGCTTGCATTCCTCGGTCGCGCAGCCCGCGGCCATCACGAGGGCGCCCAACGTAAGCTCGTCGAGCGCCCATCCGCCAGCGCAGGGCTTGCAGCAGCCAAAGACCAAGCCGTCAACGCCGGCGCTCACGGCAAGGCCCAGGTCCATCTCCATCATGCGCAGCTCGTCCTGGTTGTAATGAAAGTCACCGCCACGCGGGCGAATCATGCACATCACTCGCGCGTCATGCTCGTGAGCATAGCCGACCGTAGCGCTGATAACGCCAGCCGAGGGCGTGGTACCACCGACGGCAAGGTTGTCGCACAGCTCGACGCGCCTTGCACCGGCATCGATAGCCGCCGGCACCCGCTCAAAGTTCTCGGCACAAAACTCGTACAGCATAGATAGACCCCCAAAGACAGCAGATGTTTTCCGACGGGCATTGTCACACATCCCCATGAAGTTGCGGTGGAATAGGGACTCTTTTGGCCTCTGGAGCCCGTATTCAGTCCCTATTTCACCGCAACTTAAAAGGGGGCGCTGACCGGGTTGGTCAGCGCCCCCTTTGTTGAATGGATTAACCGCCCAGATAGGCCTTGCGGACGTTGTCGTCGTGCAGGAGCTCTTGGCCCGTGCCGGTCATGGTGATCTTGCCGGTCTCGAGCACGTAACCGCGTGTGGCAATGGAAAGCGCCATCTGCGCGTTTTGCTCGACCAGAAGCACCGTGGTGCCGGCCTTGTGCAGGTCCTCGACAATCTGGAAGATCTGTTCGATCAGAATCGGCGCCAGACCCATGGAAGGTTCGTCGAGCATGAGCAGCTTAGGGTTACTCATAAGAGCGCGACCCATAACGAGCATCTGCTGCTCGCCGCCCGAAAGGGTACCGGCGACCTGGCGACGACGTTCCTTCAGGCGCGGGAACTGCTCGTAGACGCGCTCCAGGCCCGGAGCCACCGTGGACTTGGGCTGTGTATAGGCACCCATCTCCAGGTTCTCCTCGACCGTCATCTGCAAAAAGGCGCGACGACCCTCGGGAACCTGAGCCAGGCCCTTACCAACCAGCTTATCAGCGGGCGTATGGGTAATGTCCTCGCCCATAAACTTGATGGAGCCGGTCTTGGAGCGCAGCAGGCCCGAGACGGTCTTGAGCGTTGTGGACTTGCCGGCACCGTTGGCACCAATCAAGGCCACGATCTCGCCCTCGTTAACGTTAAAGGAGATGTCCTTGATGGCGTGGATGGCGCCGTACCAGACGTTGATGTTGTAGACGGAAAGCATCGGCTCTGCCATTTAGTTCTCCCCCTTATCCTGCTTACCCAGATACGCCTCGATAACGGCATCGTTATTCTGGATTTCCTCAGCCGTGCCCTTGGCGATAACCTTACCAAAGTTAAGCACGCAGATGCCCTCGCAGATGTTCATGACGAGCGACATATCATGCTCGATAAGCATGATGGCGATGCCGAAGGTGTCGCGGATCTTGACGATGTTCGCCATGAGCTCTGCGGTCTCGGACGGGTTCATGCCGGCGGCAGGCTCGTCGAGCAGCAGCAGCTTGGGGTTGGTGGCAAGCGCGCGGACGATTTCCAGACGACGCTGAGCGCCGTAAGGAAGCGAGCCGGCCTGTTCATTTGCCAGGTGCTCCATGTCAAAAATGGACAGCAGCTCCATGGCGCGCTCGTGGGCGGCCTTCTCGTGCTTCCAATACGTCGGCAGGCGCAGCACGCCCTCAAAACCGGAGTAGCGCTCCTGGTTGTGCAGGCCGACCTTAACGTTGTCCTCCACCGTCATGGTGTTGAACAGGCGGATGTTCTGGAACGTACGGGCAATACCCATGCGGTTGACCTGGTAGACCGACTTGCCCGAAGTGTCCTCACCGTCGAGCAGGATGGTGCCGTGCGTAGGCTGGTACACCTTGGTGAGCAGGTTGAAGACCGTGGTCTTGCCGGCACCGTTGGGGCCGATGAGACCGGCGATCTCGGTCTTGCCGATGGTTAGGCTAAAGTCGTCTACCGCCTTAAGGCCGCCGAATTCAATGCCCAGGTGGATGCACTCGAGCGCCGGGCGCTGGCCCAAGTCGCGGTCGGGAACGATGGCGCCAGAAGGATACGGGACCATCTTGCCCTTGTTGAACTCAAACTTACTGGGCATCGGCTGCCACCTCCTTCTTGGAAGCAAAGCGGTCCTTAATGCGTGCGAAGAACGCCTTGAGCTGTGGGTTGTTAGTAAAGACCATGACCAGAATCAACACGATGGCGTAGATGAGCATGCGGTAGTCCGAGAACTGACGGAGCAGCTCGGGGAGCACCGTGAGCAGCGCCGCGGCGATAACGGAGCCGCGCATGTTGCCCAGGCCGCCCAGGACCACGAACACCAGAATGAGGATGGACGTATTGAAGTCGAACTTAGTGGCGGAAAGCTGCGAGAAGTTACCGCCGAACAGAGCTCCGGCAGCGCCGGCGAGGGCAGCGGAAACCACGAAGGCGATCATGCGGTACTGGGTGACGGAGATGCCCACAGACTCGGCAGCGATCTTGTTGTCGCGCACGGCAATAATGGCACGACCGGTACGGCTGCGAACCAGGTTGAGCACAATCACGAGCGCGACCATAACCAGGATTGCGCCGGCAAGGAAGGTCGAATAGGTCGACACGCCCGATGCGCCCTGCGCGCCCTTGATGATGGCGGTGCCGTCCTCGAGCAGGTGCAGGTCGTCGATCGTGGAGTTACCCGTGATGTTAAAGATCACATGCAGGCCGCGGGAATCGACGCCCACAATGAGGCAGGTGACGACCTCTTTGATGATCTCGCCAAAAGCCAGGGTCACGATGGCCAGATAGTCGCCGCTCAGGCGCAGGACCGGGATGCCGATCAAGAAGCCCAAGATGCCAGCGGCGATAGCGCCGACCACAATGCTGATGATCAGACGCATCGGATCGGACGGAACGGTGCTCTCCAGCGCGACGGCAGTGACGATGCCCGTATAGGCACCGACGCTCATAAAGCCCGCGTGGCCCAGCGACAAGTCGCCCGCGATGCCGACGACGAGGTTAAGGGAGATGGCCATGACGATATAGGCCGTGATGGGAACCAGCTGACCGGCGATCATGCGCGGGATCATGTGGTTGGACTGCATAAAGAACACGATGGCGAACGCCACAACGCACATGGCGTACGTGACAAAGTCGTGACGCGTCTGCTTGTCTTTAAGAAACTTCATAACGCTCACCTACACCTTCTCGGGGACGTACTTGCCCAAGAGGCCGGCAGGCTTGACGAGCAGGACGATGATCAAAACACCAAAGACGATGGAGTTGGCAAGGCTCGTGGAAATGTAAGCCTGCGCCATCGCCTCGATGATGCCGATGAGAATACCGCCGACAAAGGCACCGGGGATGGAGCCGATGCCGCCGAAAACGGCAGCGTCGAAGGCCTTGATGCCAGGCATGGCGCCCGTGGTGGGCTGCAACACCGGCGAGTAGGAGCACAGGAGCACGCCGGCGATGGCGGCAAGGGCGGAGCCGATGGCGAACGTCATCGAGATGGTGCGGTTGACGTTGATGCCCATGAGCTGAGCGGCGGCCTTGTCCTCGGACACAGCGCGCATGGCCTTGCCCATCTTGGTCTTACCTGTAAAGAACATCAGGCCGGCCATGATAACCAGGCAGGCGACGATGGTGACGAGCGAGACGGCGCTTACGTTAAACTTGGCCAAGAACTCCGGCACCGGGAAGGTGACGAGCGAAGTGAAGTTCTTGGGCGTGGCGCCCCACAGAAGCTGCGCGGCGTTCTGCAGGAAGTAAGACACGCCGATGGCCGTGATCAGAACGGCCAGCGGGCCTGCTTGGCGCAGCGGCTTATAGGCCAGACCCTCAATGAGAACACCGAGAACCGTGCAGACCACACAAGAGAGAACTACAGATGCCCAGCCCGGGAGGCCGAGATACGACGTGGCGCAGAACGAGACATAGGCACCGACCATGATGACATCGCCGTGAGCGAAGTTGAGCATCTTGGCGATACCGTAGACCATGGTGTAGCCCAACGCGATGATGGCGTAGACGCTGCCCATGGACAGGCCGTTGACCAGGTATTGGATAAAGACCGTCATGTTCCACATCCCCCTTTCGAATAGGTTTCCAGTTAATGTATGAAACAGGGACGTTACACTGTCCCTAGATACCAAGCAAGCAGGGAAGGCCAAAACCTCCCCTGCTTGGGATCAAAACCGCTCTATGTAAGGCGGCCAATTAGGCCTGCACGTACTTGCCGTCGGTGATGACGTACGCCGTGGGCTCCTTCTGGACCTGGCCCTTATCGTTCCAGGTGAGCTTGCCGGTCAGACCGTCAACGGTAATCTTGAGCATAGCCTTGGACAGCTTCTCGGCGACCTCGGTCGGATCGGCGTCGACACCAAGACCGGCCTCCTTGACGGCCTCGGCCACCGCGTGCACGCCGTCGTAGGCGTCGGCGGCAAACTGGTCGGGGGTATCGCCGTACTTATCCTTGTAAGCGTTAACGAAGTCGGCGTTCTTCTCGTCGTCGGCGGAGAACGGGGTCATGAGCAGCAGACCCTCAGCAAGAGAGGTATCGAAGCCCTCAACGCCCAGGATGCCGTCCATGCCGTCGCAGCCCATCATCTTGACGTCGTAGCCCATGTCCTTGGCGTTCTTGAGCAGGACGGACGCCGGCGTGTAGTAGATCGGCGCAAAGATCATGGTGGCGCCGGCCTGCTTGGCCTTGGTCAGCTGGTTGGTAAAGCTCGTGGCGGAGTCGTCCTTAAAGGTCTCCTCGTCAACAATCTCGAGCTTGGACTCAGCGGCCTGGGCCTTAAAGGAATCTGCGATGCCCGAAGAATAGGCGTCGCCGGAGTTATAGAACAGCACGAACTTCTCGTCCGCATACTTCTGCGCCAGGAACTTGGCAGCGTTGACACCCTGGTTGGGGTCGGTGAAGCAAACCTGGAAGACGCAATCCTTGCCGTCGGTGACGTCCTCGGAGGACGCGGACGGGGTGATCATGAACGTCTTGGGGTCGTTACCGCACTCGGCGGCAACGGCAACCGACGCACCCGTGGTGGTCGGGCCGACGAGGGCCTGCATGCCCCAGTCGAGCAGGGTGTTGAAGGCGTTGACGGCCTTCTCGCCGTCGGCCTGGTCATCCTCGGCCTTGCTGGCAAGCGGCAGCTCCTTGGTCGAGAAATCCTTGCAGCCAAGCTCGACACCCTGGGTAACGGACTTGCCGTAGGACGCGTTGGCGCCGGTCAGCGGGCCGATGGTACCGATCTTAAACGAAGCGTCGCTTGAAGCGGAACCGCTGTCGCCGCCGTTGGAGGAGCAACCAGCTAGAATGGACATCGCCCCCAGACCTGCTGCGCTCGCGATAACGCTCCTGCGATTCATAACAGGGTTCAATGACTTACCAGTGAGGCTCGACATGCGGCTCTCCTCTCAAATCTCGTCGGGTTTCGGTTACCCGACAGGCCATCCTTCGCCGTGTTCGGCGTTCGCAAAATACTAGACGCTTTAGTTAAGGAAAGTGGCGATTATTTCAACTTTTCTTTGGATTTGTCCATTTATCCATAATTCTGCGTATTTCTATTACTTTATGCAGTAATGCCACTTTATTGTGTGAAAGTAATGTTTCCGTTCTGTTACAGGCGTCCCTGCCCTGAATAAAACGGCCTCACCGGTCGCGCTTTATGCGCACTTAGGCGGCGATGTACTTGCCGTCCTGGATCACATAGGCTGTGGCGGGCTTTTCGACCTGGCCCTCGTCATTCCACGTCAGCTCGCCTGTCAGGCCCTCGATCTTGATCTTGCGCATGGCCTTGGCAAGGTCGCCGGCAATGTCGGCACCGTCGGCCGAAATGTCAATCCCCGCCCTATCGATGGCCTCGGCGATGGCGTGGACGCAATCGTAAGCGTCGGCGGCAAACTGGTTGGGCGTCTCGTCGTAGGCATCCTTATAGGCCTTGACGAAGTCGGCATTCTTCTCATCGTCAGCCGAAAACGGGGTCATGAGCAGTACGCCCTCGGCAAGAGAGGTATCGAAGCCTTCCACAGAAAGCAGGCCGTCCATGCCGTCGGTACCCATGAGGGTCATATCGTAGCCCATGTCCTTGGCGTTCTTGAGCAAAACGGACGCCGGCGTGTAGTAGATCGGCGCAAAGATGAGCGTGGCGCCGGCCTCCTTGGCCTTGGTGAGCTGGTTGGTAAAGCTCGTGGAAGAGTCGTCCTTAAAGGTCTCGGTATCGACGATGTCGAGCTTGGACGCCTTGGCCTGCTCGGCAAAAGCGTCGGCAACGCCCGAGCTATACGTATCGCCGGAGTTGTAGAACAGGGCGATCTTGGCATCCGCGTACTTCTCGGCCAAGAACTTTGCGGCGCTGGCGCCCATGGTGGGATCGGTGAAGCAAACCTGGAAAACCGTGGTCTTGTCCTTGGTGACGTCGAGAGACGAGGCCGAGGGCGTGACCATGAGCATATCGTCGGCGATCTCGCCCGAGACGGCGACGGCGGCACCGGTGGTAACGGGGCCGACGAGCGCCTGCATGCCCCAGTCGCACAAGGTATTGAAGGCGTTGATGGCCTTCTCGCCGTCAGCGACGTCATCCTCGGACTTAAGCGAGAGTTTGAGGTCCTTGGTCGAGAAATCCTTGGCGGCGAGCTTGGCACCCTTCTCGGCCGAAACGCCATAGGTTGCCGCGGCGCCGGTCAGAGGGCCGATGACACCGATCTTGAAGGTCTTGCCGTCATCGGCGGAGCCGCCGTCCGAGCCACCCGACGAGCAACCAGCGAGTGCCGCGGTGCTACCGAGCGCCGCAGCGCCAGCCAAGAAACTCCTGCGGTTAAGTACGTTGTTGATGCTAAACATGGTGTCCCCCTTTTCGCTGGCCGCGGTGCGGCCGTCTTGCGGTACAGGGCAAACCTTATGGTGCAAACGTTGACAGTTTGTTACGGAAGTTCGTTTGTAGCGAGCGTGTTTCCAATGTTTCCGCAGCGTTTCGGGGGTGGCGTTTTGTGCTGCTCCCGCTGCCAGGCAAGCACGCGCCCGCACTTCACGCTAGAATGCACTCAACCTTTAAGCGGTTAATCCATCCATAAGATGCACGAAGGAGCTATCTATGAGCGAACCCCTGCGCACCGTGAACGTCGGCCTCATCGGTCTGGGAACCGTCGGCGGCGGCGTGGCCCGTCTGATCAAGAGCCACCACGATGAGTACCTGGCCGCCTACGGCATCGACCTTAAGCTGACCCGCGCCTGCGCGCTTGCCTGGGAGCAGGCCGAAGCCGCCGGTATTGAGCGCGAGGCCTTTACGAGCGACTGGCACGACGTCGTCACCGACCCCGCCGTCGATATCGTCGTCGAGCTCATCGGCGGCGAGCACCCCGCGACCGAAATCTTCACCACCGCCTTCGAGAATGGCAAGCACGTCGTCTCTGCCAACAAGGCCCTGCTGGGCCGTCATGTCGAGACGCTCGCCGAGAAGGCGCGCGCGTGCGGCGTGCAGATTAAGTGCGAGGCCAGCTGCGGCGGCGGCATCCCCATCGTGAGCACGCTCGAGCACGACCTGGTGGGCAACAAGATCCTGACCATCGCTGGCATTCTCAACGGCACCACCAACTACATCCTGTCGCGCATGGACGCCGAGGGCGCCGATTACGCTGACGTGCTCGCCGACGCCCAGGCAAAGGGCTATGCCGAGGCCGACCCGTCCGCCGACGTCGACGGCTTCGACGCCGCCAGCAAGACGGCAATCCTCGCTTCCATCGGCTTTGGCACCCGCGTGACCACCGACGATGTCTACCAGCAGGGTATCCGTACCATCGGCGCCGAAGACATTGCCCAGGCCCGCGAGCTCGGCTACACCATCAAGCTGCTGGGCATCGCACGCAACACCGACGCTGGCGTCGACGTCCGCGTGCATCCCACGCTGATCCCCGCCGACCACATGCTTGCCAAGGTCAACGGCGCCATGAACGCCGTCTACGTGGTAGGCGACGCCGTGGGCGAGACCATGTTCTACGGTGCCGGCGCAGGCTCCTTCCCCACCGCAAGCGCCGTCGTGGGCGACATCCTGTCGCTCTCCGAGCAGATCAGCCGCGGCGTGGCTCCGCTGCCCGAGATTGAACCCTATGGCCACAACCTCGCCTTTAAGCCCATGGACGAGCTCCAGACCAAGTACTATGTGCGCCTGAAGGTCGCCGACCGCGTGGGCGCCCTGTCCGAGACGGTCGACATCTTTGCCAAGCACAACATCTCGATCTCGCTCATCAACCAGGTCGAGGACGGCAAGTCGGGCGTCAGCGATGCCTGCTCGGTCATCTTCCTGACGCACCGCGCGCTCGAGAAGGACGTCCAGGCTGCCGCCGCCGAGCTTGCCAGCGTCGACTGCGTGGCCGAGGTCGCCAACGTCCTACGCATCGAGGACGTTGAGGCTTGGACCGAAGGCGTCATGGCCAACTAGTCCACTACTTCGAACCTCAACGAAGCTCAACGCAAAAGGCGCGTTGCCTGCATCAACCGCAGGCAGCGCGCCTTCTATTATTTGGACGGAACCCGTATCCCGACATTCCTTGCTACTTGCCGTCGTCGTCCTGGGCCTCATCGCGTGCATAGAGCTCCAGCATGCGGCGGCGGTATTCGCGCACGGCGAGCTTGGCGCGCTCCAGACGGCGGCGCTCGCGTGGGGTCAGCTCGGATGGGTCGACCTCGTCTCCATAGGTCTTATCGGCAAGTAGGTGCGCCGCGTCCACGATGCGGGC